>JAAZIT010000290.1 GCA_012800685.1 Clostridiales bacterium | reverse complement strand
TGTAAAAGATTTAAAACTGGTGCAATGTCCTATGGTTCAATATCCCAAGAGGCACATGAAACTATGGCAATTGCAATGAATAAAATTGGAGGGAAGTCAAACAGCGGGGAGGGAGGGGAAAGCGTTGAAAGACTAACTATTGGAAATGACGGCATTAATAAATGTTCTGCCATTAAGCAGGTTGCGTCAGGACGTTTTGGGGTAACTTCAAAATATCTTGTATCAGCAAAAGAAATTCAGATTAAAATGGCACAGGGCGCAAAGCCTGGCGAGGGTGGACAGCTTCCAGCAGCAAAGGTTTATCCATGGGTAGCTAAAACAAGACATTCCACAGCAGGTGTTGGATTAATTTCTCCACCGCCACATCATGATATTTATTCAATTGAGGATTTAGCACAGCTTATTTACGATTTGAAAAATTCAAACAAGGATGCAAGAATATCAGTTAAGCTTGTTTCTGAAGCAGGAGTTGGAACTATAGCGGCAGGTGTTGCAAAGGCTGGAGCAGGAGTAATTCTTGTTTCTGGATTTGACGGTGGAACTGGTGCAGCTCCTAGAAATTCAATTTACAATGCAGGGCTTCCGTGGGAACTTGGAGTTGCCGAGACACATCAAACTCTTTTAATGAATGGGCTTCGCTCTAAGGTTATACTTGAAACAGATGGTAAGCTAATGACAGGTAGAGATGTTTTAGTAGCAGCTCTTCTTGGTGCTGAGGAATTTGGATTTGCTACAGCTCCACTAGTGGCAATGGGCTGTGTAATGATGAGAGTTTGTCACCTTGATACCTGTCCGGTTGGTATTGCAACTCAAAACCCTGAGCTTAGAAAGAACTTTAAAGGAAAACCAGAATATATTATAAATTTTATGCATTTTATTGCTGAGGAGCTTCGTGAATACATGGCACAGCTTGGAATTAAAACTGTTGACGAGCTTATTGGCCGTACAGATTTGCTTTATCTTAAGGAATATGATAAAAATTCCCTAGCTGGAAAAATCGACTTATCAAAAATTCTTAACAATCCCTTTGTGACACACAATTTAGTTGTTAACTCTTATTGTGAAAAAGATGTTTTTGACTTTAAGCTTGAAGAAACTATTGACGAAAAAATTATTATAAAAGAGCTTGCAACAGCACTAAAAAACAAGAAGAAAAAGAAAATTGAGATTAACGTTAAAAATATTAATAGGGCTATAGGAACAATTTTTGGTTCGGAGATTACTAAGAAATACGGTGACAACACTCTTGATGATGATACGTTCGTTGTCAAATGTAATGGAAGTGGTGGACAAAGCTTTGGTGCATTTATCCCCAAAGGGCTAACACTTGAGCTTGTTGGGGACAGCAATGATTATTTTGGAAAAGGCTTGTCTGGCGGTAAGCTTATTGTTTATCCACCTACTAATTCAAAATTTGAACAGGATAAAAATATTATTATCGGTAATGTGGCTTTATATGGTGCGACCAGTGGAAAAGCTTTTATTAACGGTGTTTCTGGAGAGCGTTTTTGTGTTAGAAACTCTGGTGCAATTGCAGTTGTTGAGGGTGTTGGCGACCACGGCTGTGAATACATGACAGGAGGAAGAGTTGTTGTTCTAGGCAAAACTGGAAAGAACTTTGCAGCAGGAATGTCCGGTGGTATCGCATATGTATTAGATGAAAACAAAGATTTTTATATGAAGCTTAACAAAGAGCTTGTATCTTTAAGTGAGGTTACAGAAAAATACGATGTTATTGAGCTTAAAACTATAATTGAGGAACACGTTAAAGCTACTAATTCTGTAAAAGCCAAAAAGATAATTAATGAGTTTGATAAATATCTTCCAAAGTTTAAAAAGGTTCTTCCACATGATTATGCAAAAATGCAAAAGACAATTGTGACTATGTTGGAAAAGGGAATGAGTAGTGAGCAGGCTGAAATTGAAGCGTTTATCGTTAATACAAGAAAGTAGGAGGTGGAATTATTATGGGAAAACCAACAGGGTTTCAAGAGTATAAGAGGGTAACTAGCAGTGCAGTTGAGCCATTAGAGAGAATTAATGACTACAATGAATTTCACATTCCACTTTCTGCTGAGGCACAAAGAGAACAGGCTGCAAGATGTATGTCATGTGGAGTTCCTTTTTGTCAAAGTGGTATGATTATAGATGATGCGGTTTCTGGTTGTCCCTTAAACAACCTAATTCCCGAGTGGAATGATTTAATTTATAATGACAGATTAGAAGAGGCACTTGACAGACTACTTTTAACAAACAGCTTTCCAGAGTTTACAGGGAGAGTATGTCCTGCCCCATGTGAAAAAGCTTGTACCTGTAGTTTAAATGGTGATGCAGTTTCAATAAAAGAAAATGAGTGTACCATTATAGAGCATGCTTTTGAAAATAAGCTTATGCTCCCTAAAATTCCAAGTGTGAGAACTAATAAAAGGATTGCAGTAATAGGTTCAGGACCTTCTGGACTTGCTGCTGCCTCACAGCTTAATAAGCGTGGACACAATGTAACTGTTTTTGAACGAGATGATCGTGTTGGGGGACTTCTAATGTATGGAATACCAAATATGAAGCTTGAAAAATGGGTTATAGAAAGACGTGTTCAGCTAATGCAAGCTGAGGGGATAGGATTTGTAACAAATGGAAATGTTGGTGAGAATGTAAAGCCAGAGTCCCTACTTGAGGAATATGATGCTGTTATACTTGCTTGTGGTGCTTCAAATCCTAGAGACCTAAGTGCAGAGGGAAGAGATGCTAAGGGGGTATATTTTGCTGTTGATTATTTAAAGGAATCTACTAAGGAACTTTTAAACACTAATTTAGATTATAAAAATGCTAATACTAATGATGATAAAGCTCTTTTAAATGCAAAAGAAAAGGATGTTGTTGTTATTGGGGGAGGGGACACTGGAAATGATTGTGTTGGAACTGCAATTAGACAAGGCTGTCGCTCTATAACCCAAATTGAAATGATGCCAAAGCTTCCTGATGAAAGAGCTGAAAACAACCCTTGGCCACAATGGCCTAGAGTTAACAAAACTGATTATGGTCAAGAGGAAGCGACAGCGGTTTTTGGTGAAGACCCACGAGATTATGAAACAACGGTTAAGGAATTTATTAAGGATGAAAGTGGCGACCTAGAAGCTATTAAAACCGTTAAGGTGGAATTTGTAACAAATAATGATAAATCTAGGGAGTTAAAAGAGGTTTTAGGAAGCGAAAAAATAATCCCATGTCAAATATGTTTAATTGCAGCAGGATTTTTAGGCTCTCAAAGCTATGTGACAGAGGCTTTTGGAGTTGAAATAGACACTAGAACAAATGTTAAAACAGAAAAAGATGGATTTTCTACAAATGTTAAAAAGGTGTTTACAGCAGGAGATATGCGTCGGGGTCAGTCCTTAGTTGTGTGGGCTATTCGTGAGGGTCGCTTAGTTGCTAAAGAGGTTGATAAATATTTAATGGGATATACAAATCTAAGATAAAAAAGTTGTAAAGTTTTCTGTTGAGATGCTTTACATCATAATTAGAATATTGTATAATAATTAAGTGAGAAATCCTTCTCTTGAATTTATTCACGGAGGGATTTTTCTAAAGGAAAATGTTAGTTTTGCAATTTGAAATTGTGAGACTGGTATATAGTGAGGTTGAAAAGGAGGAAAAAGCTTTGAATTATTCACAGAGAGAAGTTTTGCAATATGTTGAGGAAAATGATGTTAAGTTTGTTAAGCTGACATTTTGCGATCTTTACGGAAATTTAAAAAACATATCAATTTTATCGAAGGAGCTTTCGACGGCATTTATATATGGTTTTTATGTTTCTGCCAGAAAAATTACTGGGTTTTCTGAGCTTGCTGAGGATGATTTAATGCTGTTTCCTGATGAAACCACAATGACAGTATTGCCATGGCGACCACAGCAGGGTCGAGTTGTTAGATTTTTTTGTTATATTAAGTACAGAAACGGAAATGTTTTTGACGGTGATGGTCGCTATTTTTTAAATAAAGCTGTTGAAGTTGCAAAGGGAAAAGGATATAATTTTCAGTTTGGTACATCATGTGAGTTCTATTTGTTTAAAACAACTGAAGAGGGAATTCCAACAAAAATTCCTCATGACTTTGGAGGATATTGCGATGTTGCTCCAAATGATAAAGGTGAAAATGTAAGGCGTGAGGTTTGCCTAACACTTGAACAAATGGGTGTTCAACCTGAATCCTCAAGACATGAGGGCGGGCCTGGACAAAATGAAATTGATTTTAAATTTTTAGCTCCACTAAGTGCCGCTGACACATTTTTAAGCTTTAAATCAACTGTAAAAAATATTGCATCACAAAATGGTTTATTTGCCTCGTTTATGCCAAAGCCTCTTTTTAAAAATGATGGAAACGGAATGCATATACATATAAATGCAACTAAAAACGGTTTAAATATTTTTAAGCTTGATAACAACAGCTTTTCGGAGGAGGCTCAACAATTTGCTGCTGGAATAATGAAGCGTGTTAATGAAATGGCTATCTTTACAAATTCAACAGCTAATTCATATAGACGACTAGGAGAGAATTCTGCACCAAGATATATTTCATGGGCTCATAGCGATTATTCTCAGCTTATGAGGATTCCACTTTCTAAAAAAAGGGGTGGAGAAATTATTTTGCGTTCACCTGACTGTGCCTGCAATCCTTATTTTGTAATTGGGCTTTTGATTTACGCTTGTCTAGAGGGTGTTGAAAATAAGCTTAAAATTTCAAAAGAGGTTAGTGAAAATCTTGTTAATCTTAATAGAGACTTGATTAAAAAATATGATGTTATCCCAAAGGATTTAGGGGAGGCAATTAGTTACGCTCAAAAAAGCGAGTTTTTAAAAAAATATCTTCCTAAAGAGATTTACCAGGTGGTTATTGATGAAAGACAAGCAGAGTGGGAAGAATATAAAGACATAAGTATTGACAATAGAGACGTTTTTGAAGAAAGAAAATATTTTTATAGCTTATAAATATAGTATAATAAAACAATGGGGGAAGTGATACGGTGGAAAAGGTTCTTGTTATTTCAAGTAACGAAAAAGCAACTTCTATGATAATCCAGCTTGTAAAAGAAACCGCCCACTGTAATATTTCCATAGTTGAATCTGGTATAGAAGCAAGACGTGCGGTAGGTTGTAATTGTGAGTATGACTTAGTTATAATAAACTCACCATTAAAAGATGAATTTGGTAATGAGCTAGCTGAGTTTATTACTGATAAAACTATGGCAAACTGTTTAATGCTAGTTAAATCCGAATATTCTAATAGTGTTGGTGAAAAAGAAGAAGAGTATGGTATAATTGTTCTTTCAAAACCAATTAATAAAACTATTTTTTTTCAGGCTATTAAATATATAAATGCGTCAAGAAAGCGAATTTTAGGGCTTCAAAATCAAAATATAAAATTGCAGAAAAAGATAGACGAAATTAGAGTTGTAAATCGAGCAAAATTTGCCCTAATGCAATATTTAAAATTCACTGAACAACAGGCTCATCGGTATTTAGAGAAACAAGCCATGGATATGCGCAAAACTAAGAGAGAAATTGCGGTAGAAATTATTAAAATCTACGAAACTTAACAAAACTTGTAAAAATCTCTTGCCAAGTTAATAAATATATAGTATAATTGATAAGATAAAGTTTTTTTATTAAAGACTTGTTTGATAAGGAGGAGCTAAAGTGCAAAAGGCATATCTAATCTTAGAAAACGGAAAAATTTTCGAAGGAAAAAGTTTCGGCTGTTCTGGCGAAGCTTGTGGTGAAATTGTTTTCACAACAGCTATGACAGGATATTTAGAGACATTGACAGATCCTAGTTTTTATGGACAAATAGTTGTTCAAACATTTCCTCTTATTGGAAATTATGGAATTATTCCATCTGATTTTGAGAGCGACCGCCCTCATTTGAAGGCGTATATCGTTAGAGACTGGTGTCAAGAACCAAGCAACTTTCGTTGTGAGGGTAATCTTGACACTTTTTTGAGGGATAACGGAATAATCGGATTATATGGCATTGACACAAGAGCGCTTACACAAATCGTTCGTGAGTATGGCGTTATGAATGGAAAGATTGTAACTGATGAAAAAAGTGGTTTAGGTCTTTCTGAATTAAAGAGCTATAAAATAGTTGGCGCTGTTGAACACACAACCTGTAAGGAAGAGAGTGTTCACAAGCCAGAGGGTGAAACTAAATATAAGGTTTGTCTATGGGATTTTGGTGCAAAGGCAAACATTTGCCGTGAGCTATTAAAAAGAGGCTGTGAGGTTACAGTTATTCCAGCTGGAACTAAAGCGGAGAGAGTTTTAGAGCTTAATCCAGATGGTATTATGCTTTCAAACGGGCCAGGGGATCCAACACTTAATATGGGTGTTGTTAAAGAGCTATCAAAGGTTTGTGAAAAGAAAGTACCAATCTTTGGAATTTGTTTAGGGCATCAGCTTTTGGCACTTGCTCATGGTGCAAAGACTGAAAAGTTAAAATATGGACATAGGGGAGCAAATCAGCCAGCTAAATATCTTCCAACTGAAAGAGTTTATATAACAAGCCAAAATCATGGATACACAGTTGTAAATGATACACTTCAAGACGGTGCAAGACTTAGCTTTGTTAATGTAAATGATGGTACATGCGAGGGTATAGAGTATGACGATATGCCAGCGTTTTCTGTACAATTTCATCCAGAATCATGTGCAGGCCCACTTGACACGGTTTTCTTGTTCGATGATTTTATTAACCTTATGGATAAAAACAAGTAAGATATATATTTCATGAAAGGAAGATTTAAATGCCTTTAAATAAAGATATTAAAAGAGTATTAGTAATAGGCTCTGGGCCAATAGTAATTGGACAAGCTGCTGAATTTGATTATGCTGGAACACAAGCCTGTCGTGCTCTTAAAGAAGAAGGGCTTGAGGTTATTCTTATAAACTCAAATCCAGCTACAATTATGACGGACAAGGCTATGGCTGATAAAATTTATATCGAGCCACTTACTCTTGAAACTGTTAAGAGAATAATTAAAAAAGAACGCCCTGATAGCTTGCTTTCTACACTCGGCGGTCAAACTGGATTAACACTTTCAATGCAGCTCGCTAAGGAAGGTTTTCTTGACAAGTATGATGTAAAGCTATTAGGTGCAAATCCTGAAACAATTGACAAAGCTGAAGACAGACAGATGTTTAAGGATACAATGGAAGAAATTAATCAGCCTTGTATTCCATCATTAGTTGTAACAACTGTTGAGGCTGCTGTTGATTTCGCAAATGAAGAGGGTATTGGTTACCCACTTATTATAAGACCTGCTTTCACACTAGGTGGAACAGGTGGTGGTATTGTAAACAATGAGAAAGAGCTTATTGAAATTACAAGTAATGGTTTGTACCTTTCACCAATTACACAGGTTCTCGTTGAGAAGTGTATTTCTGGATGGAAAGAAATTGAGTTTGAGGTTATCCGTGACAGCAGAGGAAACGTAATTACTGTTTGTTCAATGGAAAACTTTGATCCAGTTGGTGTTCATACAGGTGACTCAATTGTTATTGCACCAGCAGTAACTTTGTCAGATAAAGAATACCAAATGCTACGTTCTGCTGCATTAAACATTGTTAGTGCACTTAAGGTTGAGGGTGGCTGTAACTGTCAGTTTGCATTAAATCCTAACTCATTTGATTATGCTGTTATCGAGGTTAACCCTAGAGTTTCTCGTTCTTCAGCTCTTGCTTCTAAAGCAACTGGTTACCCTATTGCTAAAGTTGCTGCAAAAATTGCTATTGGATTTAATCTTGATGAAATTAAAAATGCAGTTACAGGAAAAACTTATGCCTGCTTTGAACCATCAATCGACTATGTTGTTGTTAAGCTTCCAAAGTGGCCTTTTGACAAGTTTGTTTATGCTAAGAGAATTCTTGGTACACAGATGAAGGCAACTGGTGAGGTAATGTCAATTGGAACTTCCTTTGAACAGGCTATTATGAAAGCTGTTAGAGGTGCTGAAATTGGACTTGACAGCCTTTTAAGCAAAAAGCATATTAAGATGACTGATAAAGAAATTAATGATAGAATCAGTGTGTGTGACGACGAACGCTTGTTTGTTATTTATGAGGCACTTAGACGTGGAATTACTCCAGAATACATTTTTGAAATTACTAAAATTGACCTTTGGTTTTTATATAAGCTTACAAAGCTTATTGACATGGAAAAAGAGCTTGCTAAAGGTGTTCTAACTGATGATCTATATTTAGACGCTAAGAAAATTGGTTATCCTGATAAGGTTATTGAAGAAATATCCGGTGCTAAAATTGAAAAAAGTGCTAGCGCTGTTTATAAAATGGTTGATACTTGTGCCGCTGAATTTTCAGCTGAGACACCTTATTTCTATTCAACATACGATAGCGAGGGTGAGGCTACTAAGTTTATTGCACGCAAGGGTGATGATAGAAAAACAGTTATTGTATTCGGTTCTGGACCTATTAGAATTGGACAAGGTATTGAATTTGACTATGCTTCAGTACAATGTGTTTGGGCTTTGAAAAAGCTAGGCTTTGATGTTGTTATTGTTAACAATAACCCTGAAACAGTTTCAACAGACTTTGATACAGCTGACAGACTTTACTTTGAACCTCTTACAAATGAAGATGTAATGAACATCATTAAAATAGAAAAACCATATGGTGTTGTTGTGGCATTTGGCGGACAAACAGCTATCAAGCTTACAAAGCATATGTCTGAAAATGGTGTAAAAATTCTTGGTACTCCTCCAGATAGCATTGATGCCGCTGAGGATAGAGAGCGTTTTGACGAGCTTTTAGAGCTTCACAATATTAAGAGACCCGAGGGCTCTACAGTTATGAATGCTGATGAAGCTATTAAGGTTGCTAATATAATTCAGTACCCAGTTTTAATGAGACCATCATATGTACTTGGTGGACAAAACATGATTATTGCTTTTAATGATGATGATATTGTTGAATATATGGAGATTATTCTTCGTCAAAATATTGAAAATCCAGTGCTTATTGACAAATACTATAACGGAATTGAAATAGAGGTTGACGCTATCTGTGATGGCGAGGACATTTTAATTCCTGGTATTATGGAGCATATTGAAAGAGCTGGAATTCACTCTGGCGACTCAATAGCAGTTTATCCAGCTTGGAATGTTTCAGATAAGCTAACGGAAAGAATAGTTGACTGTTCTAAAAAGCTTGCTATATCACTTAAAACTATGGGACTTGTAAACATTCAGTACCTAATATATGAGGACGAGCTTTATGTAATTGAGGTTAACCCTCGTTCATCAAGAACAATTCCATATATCTCAAAGGTTACTGGTGTTCCAATGGTTGAGCTTGCTACTAGAGCTATGTTTGGTGAAAAGCTTGCTGACATGGGCTATGGAACTGGACTATATCCACGTTCACCATATGTCGCTGTTAAGGTTCCAGTATTCTCATTTGAAAAGCTTATTGACGTTGACAACCACCTAGGCCCTGAAATGAAATCAACTGGTGAGGTTTTGGGTGTTGCGAATTCTCTAGAAGAATCACTTTACAAGGGACTTATTGCGGCAGGATACGAGCTAGGAAGAGAAGGCGGAGTTTTAATTACCGTTCGTAATAGCGACAAGCCTGAAATTGCTGCTACAGCTAAAAACTTTTATGATTTAGGATTTAAAATTTATGCTACTGATGGAACTGCAAAAATTCTTGAAGAAAACGGGATTCCTGTTACAGCAGTTAAGAAAATTCATGAGTCAGAAGAAAATACACTTACACTTATCGAAAGTGGAAAAATCTCTTATGTTATTTCAACATCATCAAAGGGAAGAATTCCAACCCGTGACAGCGTTAAAATTAGAAGAAAAACAGTTGAGAGAAACATTCCTTGTTTAACATCAATTGATACGGCTAATGCAATTGCTTCATCAATTAAGAGTAAGTATTCAGAACATTCAACAGAGCTTGTTGATATTAATAACATGAGAACTGAAAAACAAGTTTTAGAATTTACAAAAATGCAGGGCTGTGGAAACGACTATATCTACTTTAACTGCTTCGACCAAAAGATTGACAACCCAGAGGGACTTTCACTAAGACTTGCTGACCGTCACTTCGGAGTGGGTGGAGATGGCGCAATTTTAATGTATCCATCAAAGGTTGCTGATGCAAGGATGAGAATGTTTAACCTTGATGGTTCTGAGGGTAAAATGTGCGGAAACGGTATTCGTTGTGTTGCTAAGTTCCTTCGTTACCATGGACTTGTTGAAAAAGATACTATGACAATTGAAACTCTAAGTGGCATTTTGACTTGTGAACTTCTCTATCATTATGGCGAGATTATTAACGTTAGAGTTAACATGGGTAAGGCTGTACTTGAACCAAAGGAAATCCCTGTTAATATTAGTGGAAGTAAGATTGTAGATTATCCTGCTAAAATTGGTGGGGATAATTATAACATTACCTGCGTGTCTACTGGAAACCCACATTGTGTTGTTTTCACTAAGATTGTTGATACAATTGATATTGAGAAAATCGGACCTAAGTTTGAATTTAACGAACTGTTCCCTGAAAGAGTTAATACTGAATTTATTCAAGTTATTAATAACAAAACACTTAAAATGCGCGTTTGGGAACGTGGTTCTGGTGAAACTCAAGCTTGTGGAACTGGTGCCTGTGCGGCAGTTGTTGCAGCAGTTGAAAACGGAATTTGTCCAAGAAACGAAGACGTAACTGTTAAGCTAAAGGGCGGAGATCTAAATATCAAATACACAGATGACGGCACAGTTTATCTAACAGGTAACGCTGAAATTGTGTTTAAAGGCACAGTTATTATTTAAAACTTATATGAAAAGGGTGTTATTCTAGAATATTACACCCTTTTCTTTTCCCTACTAATTTATATTTTTTAACAAATGATGCCATTAAGTCTCTTTAGCAGAAATTATTTGTTAAACAATGCTGTTTTGGAAATTCTAATTATATTAAATCAACAGAAACGGAGTGGATACTATGCCAACAATTAACGAAAACTTTTTGAAAATGGAAAAGAACTATTTATTTATAAACATTGCTAAAAAAATCAAGGCTTATTCTGACGCCAACCCAGAAAAAGCTAAAAACATTATTAGAATGGGAATTGGCGACGTTACACTTCCAATCGCAAAGTGCGTTATCGATGCAATGAAAAAAGGTGCAGATGAAATGTCTGTTAAAGAGACCTTTAAAGGATATGAGGATAGTGGGGCAGGCTATGAATTTTTAAGAGAGGCAGTTTCGGATTATTACAAAAGCTTTGGTGTTGATGTTTTGGCAGATGACATTAGAATTAACGACGGAGCTAAGGCTGATTGCGGAAACATAGTCGATATATTCGGTGATGACAACACAGTTCTTATAACTGATCCTGCATATCCAGTTTATGTTGATACAAATCTTATGAACGGAAGAAAGGTTATTTTTGCTGATTCAAATGAAGAAAATGGCTTTGCGGCAATGCCAGACCAAAATGTTCATGCCGATTTAATCTATCTTTGCTCCCCCAATAATCCCACTGGCTCTGTTTATACAAAAGACCAGCTAAAAGTTTGGATTGATTATGCTTTAAAAAACAATGCCATAATAATTTATGACGCTGCATATGAGGCATTTATAACTGAAAATGACATTCCTAGAAGTATTTATGAAATTAATGGTTCTAAAAAGTGTGCTATTGAAATGTGTTCACTTTCGAAAACAGCTGGTTTTACAGGAATGAGATGTGGATACACAGTTGTTCCTAGAGAACTTGTGGTTAAAGCATCTGATGGAACTGAAGTTTCGATTTCACAGCTTTGGGGAAGACGTCAAGGTTCAAAATTCAATGGTGTTTCTTATCCTGTTCAGTGTGCTGCAGCAGCTGTTTTCACAAAAGAGGGGCTAAGAGAAATCAAACAAAATATCCAGTATTATCAAGAAAACGCAAGAATTATATCGGGCGTTCTTAATGAGCTTGGGATAAAATACACTGGTGGCAAAAACTCACCATATATCTGGTTAAAATGCCCTAATAATATAGGAAGCTGGGAATTTTTTGACAAGCTATTAGAAGAAGCTAATGTTGTTGGAACTCCCGGAGCAGGGTTTGGAAAAAATGGCGAGGGTTGGTTTAGGCTAACAGCCTTTGGTGATAGAGACAAAACCATAGAAGCTATGGAGCGATTTAAGAAAATAATATAGTATTTATTTTTGATTTGTGCCAAGCAATATAAATAAATCCTGTTAAAATTTTCTTAGGTACCCTAGTCTCAGTACTAGTGTGCTAGTGGTAGTGCTAGTGGTAGTGGTAGTACTAAAGCAAGCAGAAATATTTATTTGTAATCTGCATTTAGGAAAGATTTTTCAAGTGTTTTAATATATTTTTATGCTTGTATATTTATGAAATAATAAACCCTCCTATGGTAGAATATAACCATAGGAGGGTTTTTGTTGATTAAGTTTTAGAGTTAAAATAAAATATTACTAGCTGGGTTCTATCA
>JAAZIT010000021.1 GCA_012800685.1 Clostridiales bacterium | reverse complement strand
CATATAATCTTAACGAGAAAGCTCGGATTTTGTTAAATGGTAAATGATAACTATGAATTCCCGAGTGTCACCTTGTAATTAATAACTGTTAACTTTTAGCTATAAACAGTGATTATTTATTTTAGTTAGTTCTTAATTCTAACGCATATTTCAGAAACTATAAAGGGTATAAACACAAGTGTATGCAAAAGTTTCCAATAGGTTTATAAATTATTCACTTATCCCTTTGATTATTTCTTAAAATCATAAATTTCTTTTAACTTTTTTAACTTTTGTTTACGTTTACAAAAGCACAAAGCCAGTTATAAAGGAAAGTTAAACGTTTTCGCTCATGTTGTTTTACAAATGGTTTATGAATTATAACGGAAAACAGCCAATGTTTTTCGCCAGTTTTGACAAATTGTAAAAATACTTTTTTATCTATTGCAACAATCTGAATTTATGATATAATTAAAACTGTATTACGTAAAAAATATTTAATTAATAAGAATTTGATTTTGCTCTTTATAAATTTCTAAATGAGCTAAATCTCTATATGAAAGGAATGTATTATATGACTGAACTCAAACTTTACAAGCTTTGGTGCGAAAAGGCTGTTGACGATACAGACTTACAAGCTGAGCTTAAATCTATTGAAGGTGACAATGACGCTATTATAGATAGATTTTATCGTGACCTTGAATTTGGAACAGGTGGATTAAGAGGTGTTATTGGTGCTGGTGCTTTTCGCATTAACATCTACACAGTTAGACGTGCTACACAAGGTCTCGCTGACTATGTAAATGGGGCTTTTGAAAATGGTTCTGTTGCAATTGCTTATGACAGCCGTATTAAGTCGGACGTTTTCGCTAAAGAGGCAGCTAGGGTTTTAGCTGGAAATGGAATTAAGGTTCATCTTTATTCTGAATTAATGCCAACTCCAATGCTTTCATTTGCTGTACGTGAATTAAAGTGTTCTGCCGGTATAGTTGTTACTGCATCACACAATCCTGGAAAATACAACGGTTACAAGGTATATGGTGATGATGGTTGTCAAATCACTCTTGATGTTGCTAACACTGTTATTGGGAAAATTAACGATGTGCCTATGTTTGATGGTGCTAAATTAGCTGATTATGACAAGAGTGTTGCTGATGGCATGATTAAAATTATTTCAGAAGATGTAATTGATAAATATCTTCAAAAGGTTAGCGAACAGGGCGTTCATACAGAGCTTGTTGCTGACAGTGGCTTAAAGGTTGTTTACACACCACTTAATGGTACTGGAAACAAGCCAGTTCGTGCTATACTAAAAAATATTGGTATAAAAGAGGTTGTAGTTGTTCCAGAGCAGGAGCATCCTGATGGAAACTTCCCTACCTGTCCATTCCCTAACCCTGAAATTACTGAAGCTTTAGCTTATGGTCTTGAGCTTTGTAAAACCGAAAAGCCTGACCTTCTTCTTGCAACCGATCCTGACGCAGACCGTGTTGGTATTGCTGTACCTGCACCAGACGGAAGCTATGTTTTGTTTAGCGGTAACGAGGTTGGGGCTATGCTTTTAGAATACATCTGTAAAGAGCGTATTGCTAACGGTTCAATGCCTGAAAATCCTGTTGCAGTTAAAACAATTGTTACAACTGACATTGTAAGAAAAATTTGCGAAAAATATAATGTTGAGCTTCGTGAGGTTCTAACTGGATTTAAATTTATTGGCGAACAAATTGGATTCCTTGAAGATGACGGTGAAGAAAATAGATATGTCTTTGGTTTTGAAGAAAGCTACGGTTATCTTGCAGGCACTTACGTACGTGACAAGGACGCTGTTGTCGCTTCAATGTTAATATGCGAAATGGCTGCTTTCTATCGCACTAAGGGCATTACACTTCTTCAAGCGAGAGATGAAATGTACAAAACCTATGGCAACTATGTTCATACTCAAAAATCATTTACCTGTGAAGGTGCAAGTGGTATGGAGAGAATGAAGGAGCTAATGCATATGCTTAGAACTAAAACTCCAACTGAAATTGGCGGACTAAAGGTTCTTTCTTTTGCTGATTACGTTGCATCAACTGAAAAAAGCTTTGTAACTGGCGAAACTAAAATGCTTACACTTCCTAAATCAGATGTTCTAACATTTAAGCTTGAAAAGGAAGCAACAGTTATTATTCGTCCATCAGGAACTGAGCCAAAGATAAAAGCTTATTATACAACAATTGCTGATTTAAGAGAAGACGCTTTAAAGCTTGAAGAAATTATTTCAAATGACTTTAAGGAAATTCTTGGCTTTTAATTCGTTTTGTATTCAATAATTTTAATATAACACTAAAAACTTGTAGAAGAACTTCTAAAGTACTTGCAAATAATTGTTATATACTCAATTATTCTATTAATTTTATTATAACTGTAAAATATTGTAGAAAAACTCCTAAAGTACTTGCAAAAATATAAAAGTTGTGTTATAATAATTAGCGTTACAAAAAGTTTTTATAATGATTTTTCCATAGAACTACTGTCTAAGCTGAATTGATGGGCTTCTATGCAAGTCATACAATTAGGTTTAGAGAGGAGGAATATAATAATGAGAGATGGAATTCATCCAAAATACGATGCAACCACAATTACTTGTGCTTGCGGAAACGTAATTGAAACTAGCTCAACAAAGAAGGATATCAAGGTTGAAATTTGCTCAAAATGTCACCCATTCTTTACAGGAAAACAAAAGCTTGTTGATACAGGCGGACGTGTTGATAGATTCAAGAAGAGATTT
>JAAZIT010000289.1 GCA_012800685.1 Clostridiales bacterium | reverse complement strand
TTTTATATTTATACGGCAATAGATTAATAATTACTTAAAGAAATAGCTTTTATTTGCACAGGTATATAATAAATAATTTAGCGTCAATAGTTAAAACGCTAGTTGTAAAAACCTACAATCCATAGCGTGATTTTAGTACCTTATAAAAATAAGCACGTATATCCTTTTGGGTAAAAATATTTTTTACATATAAGATTTTAATTGCACAAACTAGAGTGGCACCTACAAAAAAATCAGTATTGTCCCTCCAATTGTCTGCTCCAAGAAGTGCTAGAGCTAGAAAGAAATCCAAAAAGTTATAAAAGAATGTGGCGGCTATTACAAAGGAAACAATAAACCTAGTTACTCGATTACCGCTAATGGTTACGCACACAAGAACGGATATAATCACTGCTAAAACGATTAATAAGCTAAGCTCAAGTGCAACAGGAATGTGACGATGATATGAAATGCCCTTTGCAAACCTTAAATAGTTTGTCACCATAAATATTTCACCTATAATTGCTATTATAGAGATAGTAATAGTTAAAGCGCGTCCTTTTGAGCTGTTCCCCAACAAATCAGGGTTGGTTTCGTCGGTAATTTTTTTCATATAATAACCTTTCTACTATTTGTGTGACAAAATGCTGTTACCTCTAAGGGTAACAGCATAATTTTACTTTTTAAGTGATTTAATTGACTCGTCAATTTTTGTCATTTTTTCCTCAGCTTTTAAAAGCTTTGCTTTTTCGGCTTCAATAAGCTTTTCGGGGGCTTTTGCTAAAAATCCCTGATTATTAAGTTTTCCGCTTAAAAAGCTTATATCCTTTTGAACATTAGCTTTTTCTTTTTCAAGTCTCGCAAGTTCTTTTTCAGTGTCAACAATGTCTGAAAGCGGAATAAATATTCTAGCACTGTCTGTTACAACTGTTAGGCAGTCTTCAAGCTCAACCTTTTTAGAAATTTCAACTTCGCTTGCAGAAGCAAGCCTTTCAAAGAATAAAGCTCCAGAGCTAAATGTGTCAAAATCATCAGTTTCAATAAATACTTTCGCTTTAACTGATGGTGGAACGTTCATTTCAGCACGACGGTTTCTTATTCCTCGAATAGCTGAAATAATCTTTTCAAAGGATTGCTCCTCGTTAGGATAGCTCAAATTTTCGTTGTATACAGGAAAATCGGATTTCATAATAATACTTCCGTCATTAACCATAGCCTGCCAAATTTCTTCTGTTATAAATGGCATAAATGGGTGAAGTGCCTTTAGCATTCCCTTCATTACCCAAACCAAAACAGCTTGTGCAGATTCAGCTGTCTCGCCACCTGCTTGAATTCTAGGCTTTGTTAATTCGATATACCAGTCGCAGTAAATATCCCAAATAAAGTCATAAAGCTTTTGAACAGCAACACCAAGCTCAAAGCTTTCAAGATTCTCATTAACCTCTTTAGCGAGGGTGTTAAACTTAGAAACTATCCACTTGTCTTCAATTGTAAGATTTTCTGGAAGTGCGTTAACCTTAAAATCATCAGGCAAATTCATCATAATAAATCTTGCGGCATTCCAAATCTTGTTAGCAAAGTTTCTGCTTGATTTAACCTTTTCCTCCATAAAACGCATATCGTTTCCTGGTGAGTTACCAGTTGCAAGCATAAATCTAAGTGCGTCAGCACCATATTCTGAAATTATTATAAGTGGGTCAATTCCGTTGCCTAATGATTTAGACATTTTTCTTCCTTGTGCGTCACGAACAAGTCCGTGAATAAGAACCGTGTTAAAAGGAACCCCGCCCATATGCTCAATTCCAGAAAACATCATTCTAACAACCCAAAAGAAAATAATATCATAACCAGTTACTAGAGTTGATGTTGGATAGAATTTTTTCAAATCCTCTGTGTTTTCAGGCCAACCGAGAGTTGAAAAAGGCCATAAAGCAGATGAGAACCAAGTGTCAAGAGTATCTTGATCTTGAATCATTTCTTTTCCGCATTTAGGACAAGCAGCAAGCTCATCTTTTGTAACAACCATTTCACCGCATTCTTCACAATAGAATGCAGGAATTTGGTGTCCCCACCAAATTTGACGTGATATACACCAGTCTCTAATATTTTCAAGCCAGTGGAAATAAATCTTGTCAAATCTTTCTGGAACAAATTTAGTTTTACCACTTTTAACGGCATCTACTGCAGGGACAGCAAGCTGTTCCATTTTAACAAACCACTGTGTCGAAACCTTAGGCTCAACTGTTGTAGAGCAGCGGTAACAGGTACCTACATTATGCTCGTGATCCTCAATTTTAATAAGAAATCCACCTGCATCAAGGTCGCTAACAATTGCCTTTCTGGCTTCATAACGATCCATGCCAGCATACTTTGGATATTCCTCAGTAATCTTAGCGTCATCAGTCATAACGTTTATAATAGGTAGATTGTGACGTCTTCCAACCTCAAAGTCGTTAGGGTCGTGAGCAGGTGTAATTTTTACAACGCCTGTTCCAAAATCCATTTCAACGTAGTTGTCAGCAACAACAGGGATTTCACGATTTACAAGAGGTAAGGTAACCGTTTTTCCAATAAAAGCTGTGTATCTTTCGTCATTAGGGTTTACAGCAACAGCTGTGTCACCTAGAAGTGTTTCAGGACGTGTTGTAGCAAGCTCGAGATATCCAGATCCGTCAGTTAGAGGATATCTAATGTGCCAAAAATGTCCTGCCTGATCCTCGTACTCAACCTCTGCATCAGAAATTGAGGTTAAGCATTTAGGACACCAGTTAATAATACGCTCACCACGATATATAAGACCTTTTTCATAAAGGTTTACGAACACTTCCTTAACCGCTTTAGAACAGCCCTCGTCCATTGTAAAACGCTGTCTTGACCAGTCGCATGATGAACCTAGCTTTTTAAGCTGTTCAACAATTTTACCACCGTATTTTTCATTCCATTCCCATGCTTTTTCCATAAAGGCTTCTCTTCCGATACCTTCCTTAGTTAAGCCCTCTTCTCTCATCGCCGCAACGATTTTAGCTTCAGTTGCAATAGCAGCATGGTCTGTTCCAGGAAGCCAAAGTGCCTCATAACCACTCATTCTTTTCCAACGAATAAGAATATCTTGAAGTGTTTCATCAAGAGCATGCCCCATATGAAGCTGACCTGTAATGTTTGGAGGTGGAATAACAATTGTATAAGGTGGTTTTTCAGACTTAGCATCAGCCTTAAAACACTCATTATCCATCCAGTATTTATAAATTTTATCTTCAACCTTATTAGGTTCATATAGTTTTGATAGTTCTATTTTCATTTGTATTTTCATTCCTTTTCTAAATTTATTAATTCTTTCAAATTAATTCAGACTCGATAAAATCTCGCTTCTGTTATAAAGTTTAGAAAAAGCTGCTTAGAGTCATACATCAAAATACATTCCCTTCGTAATTTAAGCATTTTATCTGAATATATATTATCTCATACAATAGTATTTTTGTCAAGAAAACATAGGGTACTCATATGTTACAAAGGATAAATAATTTTCCTGCACCTCTTTTCATTTGTGTTGGAATGTAGTATAATATAAGTAATAGCATTCAAATTTTGAGGAAAGAGGTTATTGAGATGAAAAACATAGTAGGAATTAGAGTGTATAATCGTCCATTTAAGCTGTCAACCGATGAAACTGAAATGTACATAAAGAAAATTGCAAGTATCGTTGACCAAAAAATCAAGGACTATATTTCTAACTCACCAAACACAAACATCATTGATGCAGCTATTTTGGTTGCTCTTGAGGCTGTTGACGAGAGACAAAAGGCACATTCAAGCATCGACAATCTCCGTACCCAAATTAAAGATTACGTTGATGATGCAGGGGATGCAAGGCTTAAATGTGATGAGGCACAAAAACAGCTTAGAGAGCTTAAGGCAAAATGTGATGAGCTTGAAAAAGAAGTTGAAATTAGAAGAATGTTTAACAAAAAGCTAGAGACAGAGATTGCCGTAAAAGACGCTACCGCAAAGGCTGCAACTGAAAGAGCTGAAAAAGCGGTTGCGTTAGCTTCGGAAAAGACTACTCAAGCTAATTCAAGAGCTACTGCTGATAAGGCTGCTGCCGACCTTGCTGCTGCTTTGGCAAAGGCTGAGGAGGAAGCAAAGAAATCTTCAAGCTCTATTCCTGATGTTGACACTACAGTAGTTGGAAACAAGAAATCAGTAAAGCCAAATATTACAACTTCATCATCATATAAATCCTTTAATAGACATCGTAATGACGGTGAAGATAAATAATGAGTGCAGAAATTTTATCACCTTGTGGCTCGGTTGAGTCCTTAAATGCGGCAATAAGAACGGGTTGTACAGCTGTTTATGCTGGTTCAAAAAGATTTTCGGCACGTCAAGGTGCTGAAAACTTTGATGACGACCAGCTTAAACAGGCTATTGAGTTGTGCCATAAGCACGGTATAAAGTTTTATCAAGCCATTAATACTGTGGCAACTGATTCAGAGCTTTATGATTTGTCTATGGAGCTTAAGAGGGCTTGTGAATACGGTGTTGACGCCATAATAACCCAAGATTTAGCTTTGGTTGATATGGTGGAAGAGCTGTGCCCAAATCTTGAAATTCATGCTTCAACACAAATGACTATTCATTCACCCATGGGAATTGATATAGGGAAAGCTATGGGATTTTCAAGGGTGGTTGCGTCAAGAGAGCTTTCCCTTGAGCAAATTAAAAGTCTTTGTAATAGAGGGCTTGAAATTGAAGTATTTGTTCATGGGGCACTTTGTATGTCTGTTTCTGGACAATGCTATATGTCAGCGATGATAGGCTCAAGAAGTGCTAATCGTGGACGTTGTGCTCAAGCCTGTAGACTACCTTTTTCGGATAATATTAAAAAGGGTGGGAGGGAATATTCCCTTTCACTAAAAGACTTGTCTCTTGTTTCTCATCTTAGAGAGCTTGAGGATGTTGGTGTTAGCTCCATGAAAATTGAAGGGCGTATGAAACGTCCTGAATACGTTGCTTCTGCAACAGATGTGTGTGCAAAATCACTTAGTGGAAAAGAATATGACTTAGAAACTCTGAAGGCAGTTTTCTCACGAAGTGGTTTTACAGACGGTTATCTTACTGGAAAAAGATATGAAATGTTTGGAACAAGACAAAAAGAAGACGTTGTTTCTGCAAAAGACGTTTTGCCACAACTTAAACAGCTTTATCGTAAGGAGAGGAAAAGTGCAACCCTTTCATTTAATCTAATAGTAAAAACTGGTAGACCAGCTTGCTTAGAGGCTGTGGATAATATGGGAAATACTGCTTCGGCAACCTTAAACCCACCAGAGCCGGCACTTAACAGACCTCTAACTAAAGAAACTGCAATAAAACAGATTTCAAAGCTAGGGGATACAATTTACGAATTTAATAAACTTGATATAGATATTGACGAGGGGGTAATGATTCCCCTTAAGGACTTAAATACACTACGCCGTCAGGTGTGCGAGGAAATGGATCAAATAAGGATTTCTGCAAATAGTAAGGTTGTTTCTTTTATTGATTCTAAAATGGAGTTAGATTTTAATTTTCCAAAGCTTAAAAATATTAAACAGAAAAGAATTCGTCTTGACGTAACTAAAGCTGAACAATTAAGGGGGATTAATTTTGAAGAAATTGAATTTGCAATTGTTCCGCTTATTGAAGTCAAAAACTGTAACGGACTTCCGATTGATAAGATAGCTTTGTCACTCCCTCGATTTATAAATAATGAAGAGAAAACCTATTCCGATCTTAAAAAGGCAAAGGAACAGGGCTTTTCTAAAATATATGCATCAAATTATGCCCATATTGAAATGGGAAATAGGCTTGGACTTGAAATTCATGGGGATTTTGGACTTAATCCAACTAACTCATTAGCTGTCAAAAAATTAAGCCAGCTTGGGATTAGCTCTGTTACCATGTCTCTTGAGTTAAAGGCTGGACAAATTAATAGGATTGGGGATTTTAGTAAGCTTGGTATTGTGGCATATGGAAAAATACCTTTAATGCTTACAAGAAATTGCCCAATAAGCGATTGCTCGAGATGTACTGGTTTTATTACAGATAGAACAAATAGAAGTTTTAATATACAGTGCAATAAAAATCAAGGTTATGTTGAGGTACTAAATTGCGATACCCTGTGGCTTGCGGACAAGCTTGAGGATTTTAACGTTGATTTTATAACACTTAAGTTTTCTGATGAAACTGTAAATCAAACGGCTAAAGTGCTTAAGGGTTATCTCAATGGTGAGGTGTCATCTGGTGCAATAACTAGAGGACTTTATTATAGAGGCATAATTTAAATAATTATGCAAAGGCTTGAATATTAAACTTGAAAGTTATTAAAGAATGGCACAACTAGATATGCAAACTGGTTACTATTAATTAATAACTAACTAATAACTAATAACTAATAACTAGCAAATAGCTACCGAATGGAGAAATAAATGAAGCTTTTATTTAAAAAACTAAAGAAAAACGCTACAATCCCAACTCGTGGAACTTTAGATAGTGCAGGACTTGATTTATCAGCCTGTATAACTGAACCTTTAAGAATAAACCCACAGGAAATAGTGAAAATTCCAACAGGGTTAAGTGTTGAATTTGTTGGGGAAGAAAAGGTTGCTCTACTTATTTACGCACGTTCGTCACTGGCTGTAAAGTATGGTTTAACCCTAGCCAACTCTGTTGGAGTAGTTGATTTAGACTATCGTGGTGAAATAATTATAGGAATGATTAATCTAGGAAAATCTAGCTATGAAATTCAGCCAAACGAGCGAATTGCACAGCTTGTTGTTACACCGATTTTAATGCCAGATATTGTAGAAGTTAGTGACTTGTCGGACACTCAACGTGGGCAAGGTGGGTTTGGTTCAACTAAAAGGTTTTAGGAAACACAAAGAAAGGTAAAACGAATATGATTTTATATAATGGTGAAATATATACTATGAACTCTGCAAAAGAAATAATTAGCGGAGGGTACGTTGAAATTAATGAGGGAAAAATAATTTCAGTGGGGCAGGGGAAGCCTAAAAACATTTCTCAAGAGGATATTGACCTTGAGGGGAAAATACTTCTTCCTGGTTTTGTTGATTTACATACCCATATGGGACTAATGAACTCTGGTGTTGGTATAGAGGGGGAGGATTTTAACGAGGATTCTGAACCTGTTACTCCACAAATGAGGGTGGTTGATGCAATTAATCCCTGCGATATTACATTTGAAGAGGCTAGAAATGCAGGTGTAACAACTGTAGCGGTTTCTCCAGGTTCAACAAACCCAATTGCAGGAAATGTTGTTGCAATTAAAACACTGGGAAGATGTGCAGATAAAATGGTTGTTAGAGAAATAGGAATGAAATTCGCTTTAGGTGAAAATCCAAAGATGACTTTTTTAACCAAAGAAGAAACTCCTATTACTAGAATGGCAACCACAGCACTTATTCGTGAAACCCTTACAAAAGCCCAAAAATATCAAATACAGCTTATGAGAGCCAGTGATCCTGAATATGACGAGCCTGAATATGACATTAAGCTTGAAAGCTTAATTCCACTTCTTGAAGGAGAGGTTAAAGCACATTTTCATTGTCATAGAGCTGATGATATTTTTACAGCACTTAGAATTTCTAAAGAATTTAATATTACTCCTGTTCTAGTACATTGTACAGAGGGACATATGATAGCCGATGAGCTTTCAAATTGTGAGGCAATAGTAGGACCGATAATTTCAGATAGAAGTAAGCCAGAGCTTACTAATGTTTCTTTGGAAAATGCCCATATACTAAAGGAAAATGGCGTAAAAGTGGCTGTTTGTACTGATCATAGCGAAGTTCCAATTCAGTATCTTTCACTTTCGGCAGGACTTACAATGCGTGGTGGGACAGACCGCTATAGCGCACTAGAAAGTATAACCTGTGTTCCAGCCAAAATTGGTGGAATTTATGATAAGGTTGGAAGCATTGAAAAAGGAAAAGATGCTGATTTATGTGTATTTTCAGGAAGTCCTCTTGATGTTCTTTCGGAGCCTAATATGGTTATGATAAATGGAAAAATAGTTAAGTAATGGTTTTGTGATAAATTAGATTTCATGCCGCATAAGCGACAGAATGGAGAAATAAATGCGTGAAATTAGCGTAAAAGAAATTGAACAGAATGTGCGAGACCTTTGCATAAAGGCAAATCTCTATCTTCCCTCTGATTTAGAGGACTGTGTTAAATGCTCAAAATCACTGGAAAAATCACCAGTGGGCAAAAATGTTTTTGATGATATAATTGAAAATATAAAAATAGCAAAAGAAGAAAAAATCCCAATATGTCAAGATACTGGTATGGCTGTTATATTTATAGAGGTTGGGCAAGAGGTTCATTTTATAGATGGTGGACTTGTTAATGCAATAAATAAGGGCGTTTCAAGAGGCTATACTGAGGGGAAGTTACGCTGTTCTATAGTTTCAGACCCACTTGAAAGAGTTAACACCAACGATAATACACCAGCGGTTATCCATACTAAAATTGTTGAGGGCGACAAGGTGAAAATTATGGTTGCTCCAAAGGGCTTCGGAAGCGAAAATATGTCCTCTTTAAAAATGATGACACCATCAACAACTAAAGAAGAAATTATAGATTATATAGTTAGCGTAGTTTCAAAATCCGGCTCAAATCCTTGCCCACCAATAGTTGTGGGTGTGGGAATTGGTGGCGATTTTGAAGAATGTGCATATTTAGCAAAAAAAGCACTCTGTCGACCAGTTTCAAAAAGGAACGACAAAATGCTTTATAGCGATATGGAAAAAGAGCTTTTGACTAAAATAAACAAGCTTGGCATTGGACCTCAGGGCTTTGGGGGAACTTGTACGGCACTTGCTGTAAACATTGAGCAAGGTCCAACTCATATAGCAGGACTTCCTGTAGCCGTTAATATCGGCTGTCATGTAACAAGACACGCTGAAATTATTTTATAACTATAGGTGGTTGTATTTTTTAATATAAGACGGTTATGTATCTTTATTTTTAGGAGGTTTTAAAAGTGAAAAACAGTGAAAAAACCTTTAGTCAATTGGTTTATGAAATTGTTATGTGTATTCCTGTGGGAAAAGTAACCACATATGGCTCAATAGCAATAGCTATAGGGAAACCAAAGTCGGCTAGGTTCGTGGGTTATGCTATGAGTAAGCTTCCTGAAAACTCACCATGGTACAGAGTTGTTAATAGAACTGGTGGAGCAATACCCCATTGGGAGATAGTTCAAACAGATTTATTAAGAAAAGAGGGCGTAAAAATTCTTGATAACGGAAAAGTGGATATAAGAAACCACTTTTGGATGCCTAAGCAGATAGATTTTATCACAGATGAAGGAATTATATAAAACCCAAAGATAAAAATTTTAACAAGCATATTTTGTATGTAAAATAGATAAAATTAGAAATTAGGGAAAGCCACATAAAGGCTTTCCCTAATTTAATTTATAATATAAATAATGTATTCTGTTAAGTGCGACAAAATTTAGATATTAGTAAAAATCTGCTTGTTAATAGTTATCTATTAACATAGTAGCAGTTCTGATGTATCTTGGTTGGTAAATTTGATATTTTACTAAATATTATTATACCATAGCCAAAACCATAGGGCAGGGCAATTTTACATAAAACAAAGCCAGTCTTACAATTGATATTTTAATTAAAAGGCTTTTTTACGCTTTCTGAAAAACATGAGGTAGTTCATATTTTAGAGAAACGAACATTTTAACACACAAGAGACTTTTTATTCTATAGTCTATTTTTAATGGTTTGGCTTAAATCCTAACAAGCTTAAAGTAAATAGCTTTAGAACAGATTATAAAAATTAGAAAAAAATAAATCCAAACCCTTTTCCTAATGAAAAAGTTTGGATTATTCGTGTTTGGAGCGGATTACGAGGCTCGAACTCGCTACCTCCACCTTGGCAAGGTGGCGCTCTACCAGATGAGCTAAATCCGCAAAGATGACCAAGCATCTTAGATATTGGTGCCTCCGAACGGAATCGAACCATCGACAC
>JAAZIT010000288.1 GCA_012800685.1 Clostridiales bacterium | reverse complement strand
TTACTATATAATATAAATAATTTGAAATAGTTATACAAATTTTTAACCTCTTACCCTTTCTGATTAGCATTATTATCTGTTTATTTTAAATTAAATTTTATCGTAACACAAACTCACCTAAAAGTCAATTTGTTCACTCATATATGAAATGACACTCCAGATGTAAATAGGTTTGGTGTGTTTTTTGTTTTTACCAGCATTTCTTAGTGAATAAGATTACAAACTCTTTCCATGAATCGTATTACATTGATTTAGGGCTTGCGTCAATAAAAAGAGTCTTGCTAAAAGCAAAACCCTTAAGTTTTTATTATATTAGAGTATTAAGTTGTTGAAATTTTCACTACTGGATTATTCCGAATTCTATTCAACATCGTCCTCTGTGAAGTAATATCTAATAAAGGTTATTATTAGCCAACATCGTGCTTAACTCTGTCGCAAACCTCGGCTCTCTTTGCGTTGTTAAAACGATCCATTGTTCCCACTAAATAACCTGTAATTCTGCGTATTCTATCAAATGGAACATCAGCAAAATGATATTTTAAATCAACAAAATCGCCGTCAAGATTAATTACTAACCTGTCAATTACCTTGGATTTGTGTTGTTCAAGTCCGTGGTCAACGTATGCTTGAATTTCATCAAGTGTTAGCTCGCCATTAGTTACCTCAACATCAATCACATACGAGATTCCTGCGGCTAAATCGTATTTTACAGATGTGTTTTTGTATAGTTTTTCTGCCATGATTAATCATTCCCTTTCAAAAAGTCTATATTAAAATTATATATGTTGTACCATAAATACTATTTTACTACAACATATTGTGTTTGTCAATAGTTTTTTGTAAAAATACTAAAATAGTATACTTTTAAAAAGGTTGATAAAGTTTATAAGCTTCCATAGCTATTCACTAGTTTTAGCTGTTAGAAAAAAGAGAGCTGGTTGTTTTGATATCCTCGACGAAAAAGGGTGTTTATGTCACTCATTTTGTAGGCAATGCCATTTTTTTCGCACATTTGAGAAAAAACCTTGTAAAGCTGTCGATATTGAGGGCTTCCACAGTGATAATTGTTGCCGTATTTTGAGATATATTTTGCCACGAGGTTTTCATTAGGAAAAATCTCTCTAAGTCTATCAAAAAAATATTCACGTTGGTTTTGTCGAAGTGTTACACCAAAATCTGCATAGATAAATTTTGCTCCACATTCCTTAGCGCGATTTACTATGGTGGTTATATTTTCTAAGGTATCATTAATAAAGGGGAGAACTGGCATAAGTAGAATTCCGTTAAAAATTCCAGCAGAGGATAGCTTTTCTATTGCCTCAAAGCGTTCAGAAGAGGGGCAAACGTTTCTCTCTATTTTTTTACTAAGATTGTCATCAGCGCAGGTAATAGTTATCTTTGCTAGTACTGGTGAATGGCTCTGAATATCCTTTAAAATATCAATGTCACGAATGATAAGATTTGATTTTGTTGCAATTCCCACTCCAAACTCATATGCATTAATAAGCTCTAGTGCATTTCTGGTTAGCTTAAGCTCTTTTTCAAAAGGGTTGTATGGGTCAGACATAGCTCCCATTGAAATTACGCCAGTTTTCACTTTTCGTCTAAGCTCATCTCTAATTAACACGAGGCAATTTTCTTTTCCACGAACGGTGTCAAAATCGTTTATTCTATAACATTCGCTTCTTGAGTCGCAATAAATACAGCCGTGACAACAGCCTTTATATATGTTCATGTTGTAATCGCAGTCGAACCAGTATGGTGTTTTTTTCGTTTTAGTTATTATCGTTTTGGCTGGAATGTATTCCATGTTGTCCTCCTTAAGAAATAATTTTAAACTAATTATATCACAAAAGTACTGCTTTTCATAGCTTTTTCAAAACATTTGTTTAAAAAAGCTCTTAGCTATTTATTATAAATTATAAATTTACACAACAGATTACGACAGTTTTTTTGAATGGTGTCTGTTATATTTTAATAAACAATTGAAAATAAAGGAATGGTGAAAAAATGAGCGTTGCATTTGTTTATCATGAGGACAAGCTAACCGCTTACATACAAGGCGAGCTTGATCATCATGCTGCAAAAGGAATACGTCAGCATATTGACGGAGAAGTTATTAGGCGAAAGCCCAAAACATTGTATTTGGATTTTAGCAAGGTGTCCTTTATGGATTCCTCTGGAATAGGGCTAGTTATGGGCAGATTTAAGGTGATGAGCGAGTGGGGGGGAATTATTGTTATTCAAAATCCGCCTCCATCTATTAAAAAGGTGATGCAGGTAGCAGGTCTTGGAAAGCTTGCGAAAATTATTACTGCACCAGTATACAATACTGTAGAGATTGTAAAAAAGACAGCTAAAGACATTAAGGAGGACAAGAAAAATGAAGCTACTGAGGAGTCAAATAATAAATCAGATAAAGGTTCAATTTCCCAGCCTGTCACAGAATGAAAGCTTTTCAAGGTTGGTTGTGAGTGGATTTGCAGCACAGCTTAATCCTCAGATAGACGAGATTTCCGACATAAAAACAGCGATTTCAGAGGCTGTCACAAATGCAATCGTCCATGCATACCAAAACACAACTGGAAAAATTGAGCTTGTGGGAACAATCTATCAAGGGCGAATTTTATATATAAGTATAAAAGATTGGGGCTGTGGAATAGTGGACATAGAAAAAGCCATGGAGCCCCTATTTTCCACAGGTCTTGACGAGGAAAGGGCAGGGCTTGGATTTACAGTAATGGAAAGCTTTATGGATAGCATAAAAGTTAGAAGTGTTGAGGGGAAAGGTACAACGGTTGTCATGGTTAAGAAAATAAGGGTAAAAAGCTGATACATATTTCAGAAAGGAGAGGCTTCTTTGCCTGACAAATTATGAATGTGCTTGAACCCAATGAAATGGTGGAAAACAATCTTGGGCTAGTCCACCTATGTGCTAACCGATTTAGAGGAAAGGGAATAGAATACGACGACCTTTATAGTGCAGGTTGTATTGGACTTATAAAGGCTTCTAAAGCATTTGACGTTGAGATAGGATTTAAATTTTCAACATATGCCGTTCCAGTAATTTTGGGTGAAATAAAAAGACTTTTTAGAGACGGAGGAGCAATAAAGGTTTCAAGAAGTATAAAAGAAAACTCACTGAAAATTACGAGACTAAGAGAAAATTTCTTTGTGGCTGAGGGAAGAGAAGCAACATTAGAGGAACTTTCAGAAATAAGTGGACTTTCAGTTGAAGACATTGTTGAGGCACTTAACGTTTCGCTTCCGCCTATAAGCTTAACCGATAGCTATGAAGATAATGGTTCGGAATTTGATATTCCCACAGAGTCCCCAGATGAAGAAATAACTAATACTCTGTCCGTAAAACAGCTAATGAACGAGCTTGAGGCAAAGGACAGAAAGCTAATATATCTAAGATATTTTCAAAATAAAACTCAAGTTGAGGTCGCCAAGAGTCTTGACATGACTCAGGTGCAGGTGTCAAGGCGAGAAAAAAAGCTCCTTTCTATAATGAAGGACAGCTTGAATAGGGTATAGCGCCTAAAATTAGATTATGCCAATTTCTTTATTTTGTATTTTATCCCTTTTAAAGGTCAATCTTTATGATTGACCTTCCTTTTTTGTATTTATAAGCCTGTTATTATGGTTAACCCTTAATGGATTTTCTTCCCAATTATTAGATTAAAACCTTAACTATAACTAATGTTCATACTAACTTATAAGTTGGTCTAATATATGTTAATGTCATAATTATGCCATGAAAATAACATAAATAAATGATACAATATATAAATATGGAGGACTTGATTAATGAAAAATGATAACGAGATTTTAGGAAAAGAAAAAATATTAAAGCTGATGTTTAAAATGGGTATACCAACCTTGGTTGCCCAGCTTATAAATCTTCTTTATAACATGGTTGATAGAATTTATATTGGACGAATAAGAGGTGCGGGTTCAATGGCTCTAACTGGAGCAGGACTGGCACTTCCTTTAATATTAATTATTTCTGCGTTTAGTGCTTTTGCAGGGGCGGGGGGTGCTCCTCTAGCGGCTATAGCACTAGGAAAAGGTGATAAAAAACAGGCTGAAAAGATTTTGGCAAACGGGTTTTTGATACTAATGTTGTTTTCGGTTTTGCTTCCGATTGTATTTTGGTTTACTAAAGAACCACTCCTTTATTTAATTGGAGCTAGTGAACAGACCTTTCCCTATGCTAATGATTATTTTTCAGTATATATTTTCGGAACAATATTTGTACAAATTTCCATTGGTTTAAATACATTTATAACAGCACAAGGAAAACCCAAAACAGCAATGATGTCTGTTTTAATTGGTGCAGTTTTAAATATAGTGCTAGATCCAATATTTATTTTCGTATTTGATATGGGAATAAAGGGTGCAGCAGTTGCTACAGTTATCTCTCAAGCTGTAAGTGCTATATGGGTAATGTGGTTTTTAACAAATAAGAACACATATCTCCGCATTAAAAAGGAATATCTAAAACCTAATTTGAAAATCATTCTTTCTATTGCTGCACTTGGTGTCTCACCTTTTATTATGCAAGCCACCGAGAGCCTTATCTCCATTGTAATGAACAGTGGACTTAAAAAATACGGTGGGGATATTTATGTTGGTTCTCTAACTATTTTAGCAAGTATTGTTCAACTGATTTCACTTCCTGTGAGTGGGTTTGCTCAAGGAGTCCAGCCTATAATAAGCTATAATTACGGTGCTGGAAATCCTGACAGAGTTAAAAAGACCTTTAAGTTGCTTTTGGCGATTTCACTGGCGTATACTGCACTGCTTTCAGGGGCTGCAATGCTATTCCCAAGGCTGTTCTCATCAATATTCACAAACGAGACAGAACTTATAAATCTTGCTTCAAAAATCCTGCCAGTCTTTGTCTGTGGAATGTCCATTTTTGGAATTCAACTAGCCTGCCAGTCAACTTTCATGGCACTTGGCGAAACAAAAAGCTCGTTGTTTATGGCACTTTTAAGAAAGGTTATTTTGCTTATTCCTTTGGCAATTATTCTACCTAGAATTACAAACGACGTTATGTCAATATACTACGCTGAACCGATTTCGGATATCACTTCGGTGCTGGTATGCGTTTTAGTATTTACATTAACAATAAAAAAGGTTTTAAGAACTATACAAAGAGATAAATAAAATATTCCTGTGGCGTAATGTACAAGATAATTGAAAATTATTTATGGCACTTGTTAGCTGTAATAAAAGTTCTCTTAGAAGTTGGATTTATAAAGATAAAAAAATAGGATTACCTAATTGGTAATCCTATTTTTATTGTAAAACTTAAAAGGGATTGTATACAAATGGGTTGCTAATTGCTTTAAGTGATAAAGGCTGTGTTTCGAGTGACAAACTTACTTGTGAGCAACTAACAAATAAAAACCTTATAAAATTCTTTAGATTAAGCTTCTAATTACAAATTAATAATCCTGTTACCTTGTTTTTTAAGCTCATCATCGTGAGTTACCATTATAACAGTTTTGCCTTGATTAGTGTTCATTTCTTTTAGAATATCTATAACTGCGCTGGCGTTCCCTTTGTCAAGTGAGCCTGTTGGCTCGTCGGCAAGAATTAAATCACATTTCTTCACCATTAGTCTGGCTAGTGCAACCCTCTGCTGTTCTCCACCCGAAAGGGTGTAGATTTTAGCGTTAAGCTTGTCTGAAAGTCCGACTTTTGCCATTGCATCTTCAATAGTAATTTCACTTCGACAATCTGTTTTTATCATATCTAAATTTTGAAAAACGGTTTTGTTTTCAATTAGTGCAAAAGTTTGAAATAAAAATCCAACTTTGTTTCTAAAATATTCAAGTTGATTTTGCCTTTTTGAAACATCAACGTTATCGACTAAAATTGTTCCTCCACTTAGTTTCTCTAGACCACCAATCATGTTGAGCATTGTTGTTTTTCCACAGCCACTTACACCTGAAAACACAACAAATTCTCCCTTTTTTATTTCAAAAGATACATCTTTGAATAAAACGTGTTCGCCAAAGCTTTTTGAAACCTTGTCAAATATTATCATAGTTTCTCCTGGCATTATAGTGCACCACCTTTAAGAATTTTTTGAATATTGGCTCTTTCCAGTTTTATA
>JAAZIT010000287.1 GCA_012800685.1 Clostridiales bacterium | reverse complement strand
TTAATTTCAAAAATCCTGTTATTCCTGCAAGTGGAGCTTTTGGATATGGTAGGGAATATGAGAAATTTTTTCCTCTGTCAAAGCTAGGAGGCTTGTCCATAAAGGGAACAACACTTAATCCAAAACAAGGAAACCCTGGTCCAAGAGTTGCAGAAACTCCTTCTGGAATGCTTAATTCTGTTGGCCTTCAAAATGGTGGATTGGAAAAATTTTTAAGCTATGAGCTACCTAATCTTGTGACTAAGGATACTAAAATTATTGCTAATATCGCTGGTGCAACAATAGAAGAATGTGGTGAGCTTGCATTACGTTTAAATGACACTGCTATTGACATGATTGAGCTTAATATTTCATGCCCTAATGTTAAGCATGGTGGTGCTGCATTCGGAACTAGCTGTGAATCGGCTGCTGAAATAACTAAGGCTGTTAGAGATGTTACTACAAAGCCTTTAATGGTAAAGCTTTCTCCAAATGTAACAAGTATTACTGATATTGCTAAAGCTGTTGAAGCTTCTGGAGCTGACGCTGTTTCATTAATTAATACTCTTTTGGGTATGAGAATTGATATAGGTAATAGACGTCCGATTCTAAAAAACAATGTGGGTGGACTTTCAGGCCCTGCTGTATTCCCAGTTGCTGTTAGAATGGTTTGGCAGGTTGCTAATGCTGTTAAAATTCCCGTTTGTGGAATGGGTGGTATTTCTACTGCTGAGGATGCGATAGAGATGATGATGGCGGGCGCTTCAACAATTCAAGTGGGTGCTGCAATATTCAGCAATCCATTTGCACCGGTTGAAATTATTGATGGAATAAATGAGTGGTGTGACAATAATGGCGTTAAATCAGTTTCTGAAATTATTGGAGCAGTACAGCCTTGGTAAATAACATAATTTAGCTTGCTATAATTTTTTACAGCAAGCTATTCTAATATTAAATAAATGCTTTTAATAGCACCAAAATATTTGGAGGTAAAGATGAAAATAATGTCTATTGATTATGGTGATGCAAGAACAGGGATAGCGGTTTGTGATAGAACCGAATTTATAGCATCTCCCATAGGTACAATTGAGGAACGTGATTTTTTAAAGCTTGTACAAAAGGTTGCGTATATGGCACAGCAATACGAAGTGAAAGAAATTGTTGTTGGACTCCCTCTAAATATGAATGGTTCTAAAGGTCCACGAGCTGAAAAGTCCGAGATGTTTGCCAATGCTCTTAATCAAGCAACTGATATACCAGTTAATATGTGGGATGAACGTTTAACAACAGTTTCGGCACATAACATATTAAATGAAACTAATGTAAGAGGTAAGAAGAGAAAAGCAGTTGTTGACACTGTATCAGCAACTCTAATTTTAGAGGGATATCTTGAATTAAGAAGAAAGAAAAAGGAAAAAGAAAAGGAAAAAGAAAAAGAAAATTAATCCTTGCTTTCAGATTTACTATTGAAAAATTCTCTTATTCCTGCCGCAATGATAAAGAACCCAAAAAACTTTTTGAGCATCATGTTGTCCATATTGTTGGCTACATAACTAAATATAAGTGCAAAAATCGTTCCCGTTATAAGTGCGGGAACGATTTTTTTCCATTTAACTAATTTGTTTTTAGTGTGTATAATTAGTGCGAAAATAGCAATAGGTACGAAAAAGACAAGATTAATTCCTTGTGCCTCAAGCTGACCTGTACTTGTGAAAAGCGTTAAATATAATATTAAAACCATTCCACCACCAAGACCCATTGATGCCATTATACCAGAAAAAAATGAAACTATTCCTATGGTTACTAAATTCATTTTAAACTCTCCTTATTTTATTATTAGTCTTAGTCCTGCAATAATCATAACGATTGCAAAGGTTCTTTTTACAACAATATTCGCAAGCTTTTTTAAAAGCTTTGCACCGATATACGCACCTAATAAACCTAGTGGAACAAACTTTAAGGCTTGAAGAATATTAATACTTCCACCCCTGAAATAGATAAATCCACTAGCTATGCTTAAAGGAAGTGTTATAGCTATAGCAGTAGAATGAGCCTCTTTCGGCTCTAATTCAGCTTTTTCAAGCATAGGTACTGCAAGCATTCCTCCACCAGAGCCAAATAAACCATTGGCAATTCCTGTAATAATCCCCAAAAATGCAAAATATGTTCTTTTAAATTTATTTTTCATATAAAAAACCACCTTTGCTATAGTATCTGAAAAATAAATGGGAATATTATAAATAACAAAAATACTTTCTATAAATAAAAAAGGCATAACCAATTAATGTGGTTATGCCTTGAAAATATCTGTTAAATGAATATCTGATTAAGAGATTCTATGTATTAAAAATTTATTTTAATAAGTCCTTAACGAATGCTACTATATCACTTCCGAACACTATACCAACGGTAGTAATTACTCCTACAACCATAATGAAAATCATAAATTTTAAGAAATTTTTATTGCGTCGTCGTAGTTTTGCTTCCTCAACTTCTATCATTGCATTGTCTCTTGAGGATTCTGAACGCTTGCTGGCAAGCTGTTCAACTGTTAGTTCGATTTTTGGGTTTAACATATCCGAAATATCAATATCCTTATGCTTTTCTTCTTTTTGAACAATTTCATATGGAGAATTTAAACGAGACATATCCATAGTCTTAGCATTTACAATATCCATTAAAAGCTCGATATCCTGTTCTTGGGATAGATTTCCACCGCCATATACCACAGATGTGTCAACTGATCTTATTTCTTGATTTTTTGCACGGTTAGAAAGAATCATCTGTTTTAGTGCATCATTATAAATATTTTCTTCACTAGCACTCTCAACAAGGTTTATAGCTCGCTCATTTCCGTCTATAGCATTAGTACTGGCACTAATTTCAGCAGCAGCTGTATTTGCCATTGCTTCCTCGGCGGATATAAATGAAGGCATTTCTGGGGCTTTTTTTAGTAGACGTTTGGTTTGCTTTTCAGCTGTCTCAATCTCTTCAAAGAAAGCACCAATATCACCGTCAAACATAGCTATTGAAAGTATTTCAGAAGCAGTAAAGCATTCCATAGAGCCTTTAACAAGCTCTTTCATAGGAAGAAGAATTACTTCGGCGAATGTATTGTAAAAGGCTTTAACTTGATCAAAATCAGAAATGTACACATCATCTGGAAAACGATGGTCAAAGTAGCTATTCCAATCATCAGGACCAGAGCAGATAAGCATGTCAATATGCTTAGCAACTTTAAACCAAAGGTTTTTGTATGTTAGATTTTTGTCATTAATAATTAACCATATGTAACAGCTTAAAAATTTATCATATGAATCCATATTGTTAATTTGAATAATAATATCAGCGTGGGACAAGTTAGTGGCATAAAGACTTTCAGCAAAAGCAAAGCATTTATATACGTCACCATCTAGCTTTGTAAATGCGCTTTCTAATGATTCTGTATTTCTTTGAAAAGGGGGCAAAGAAGGTAAATCGAAAGGTGTTGTATAGTTTTGTATAGTACCATTATCACACATACTTAGTAGATTTTTGTAGATTTCGTTTGCTTTAGATGCTGATG
>JAAZIT010000286.1 GCA_012800685.1 Clostridiales bacterium | reverse complement strand
TGTTATTTTCTGCATGTCGGGGCTTACACCAAATAGTTCCAGAATATCTCAAAAGTTTTGTTATCTAAATAAATTTGGTGATATTATAACAAATCTTATACAGCATCAGAGGGATATGTCAGTTAATGATGAGGGGAAGCAAATTCCTCTGTATAGAATATATAGAGAACTTGTATCTCCAAAGTCAACTACTGATAAAGTTCCACCACCACTGTCATCTGCAATATTACAAGCGATACTTTATGGTACACGTTATCCTAATGCTTTGTTGTCAACAGTTGTTCGACGAATAAAAGTCGATGAAGATGACGACAAGAGTAAATATATTAAATTAAACAACATTAGAGTTGGAATTATTAAAGCATGCATTAATCGTAATTCTAGACTTTCAGGAAATGAGGAGGAAATATCAATGGCACTTAACAAAGAAAATACTAATCTAGCCTATCAATGTGGAAGACTTTTTGCAATCTTGGAATATATTCAGAAAAGATCAGTTGAAGAAACAAGCAATTCAACTTTAAACCGAACAATTAAGGATTCTTACTTCGCATCAGCATGTTCAAGACCATCAGTTGTTTTACCAAGATTAATTATGCTTTCCCAAAATCATCTTAAAAAAATAAAAGCAGAGGGATATTTTAATATGCTTCTCGGTGATGTAATTACAATGATTGATGATGAATTTCCACAGACACTATCAATGGAAGAACAAGGTAAATTTATAATTGGATATTATCACCAAAATAAAGACCTATACACAAAAAAAGAAAAAGAAAACAATGATTAATTTTGAAAGGAAGAGAAAAAATGAGTACAATTAATAATCGATATGAATTCGTTATACTTTTTGATGTTGAAAATGGTAACCCAAATGGAGATCCGGATGCTGGAAATATGCCAAGAATTGACCCTGAAACTTCAATTGGATTAGTAACAGATGTTTGTTTAAAACGTAAAATAAGAAATTATATTAATTTAGTTAAAGAGGTGAAAGAGGGAGAAGAAAGAGAAAAGGGATATAACATTTTGGTTATGCCAGATAAATCCTTAAATAGTAAGTTTACTAATGCTTATGAAAAACTTGATCTTCCAGTTAAACAGAAAGGAAAAAAACCTGATCATGTAAAAGCAGCAAGAGACTATATGTGTCAAAATTATTTTGACGTACGTGCTTTTGGTGCTGTTATGAGTACTGGTGATGACCCTTGCGGAATTGTTCGTGGACCGATTCAAATAAATTTTGCTAAGAGTATTGACCCTATTTTCATTCAAGATTTCACTATAACTAGACAGGCTAGAACTACAGATGAAAGACAAGAGAGCGGTCAGACTGAAATGGGTAAAAAGAGCATTGTTCCTTATGGTCTTTATAGAGCAGAGGGATATGTATCAGCCTCACTTGCACAAAAGGTTACAGGCTTTAGTGAGAAGGATTTGAAGCTTCTATGGACTGCTATAATTAATATGTTTGAGGATGATAGAAGTGCGGCTCGTGGTAAAATGTCGGTAAGAAAATTGTATGTATTTAAGCACCAATCAACAATTGGTAATGCTCCGGCTAATGTGCTTTTTGATAAGATTGAAGTAACTAAAAAAGAAGGTGTGATTGCACCAAGAAACTTTAAGGATTACGAAATATCAGTTGACAAAAATATGCCAGAGGGTGTTAAATACATCGAAAAGCTTTAATTGTGATATGAAGGATAACTCAATAAATATACGAGCTATTCAACACTTTATGTACTGTAATAGAAGGTTTGGATTGCTTGAAATTAATAATGATTGGTCTGAAAATGCCTTTGTGGTAAAGGCGAATATTTTACATGAAAATGTACATAGCGGTAGTCATAAATTTTCCTCAAATGATATTGTGTCAAGAAGCTCGGTTGCTGTTTATAATGACGATCCACAGTATAATATTTTTGGAGTAACCGACTGTGTGGAATTTGTTAATTCCTTAAATGGGGTTGATATTAATGGGTTAGATGGTAAATATAATGTGCGACTTGTGGAGTATAAGCCACGTCAACCTAAAGACAAGACCTTTAATGAAAGTGATGCAATACAAGTCTTTGCACAAAAGCTTTGTGCTGATTATATTTGGAAATGTGATAGTGAAGGATATGTTTATTATGCCGATACAAAAAAACGCATAAAGCTTCCATTTAAAGAAGAATATGAAAAATATAATTTGCTTATAATTGACTATCTTTCTAGAATGCGGGAGATTCTTAAAACAGGGAAGATACCACAAAAAAGCAAGGACGTAAAATGTAGTGGTTGTTCAATGCTAGATTACTGTTTTCCAAAGTCCATAAGCTACTGTGTACAAAAAGAAATAAATCGTATTGATGGAACGGAGTAAAAATGAGAAAGTTATTAAATTCATTATATATTCTTGATGAAAAAGCATATCTATCTCTTGATGGGGAAAATATAGTTTGTAAGCTTGAGGATAATGAAAAATTTCGTCTTCCGTTTTCAAATATTGAGGATATTTATTGCTTTAATTATATGGGGTGTTCTCCAGCGTTAATGGGGAAATGCGTTGAATATGGTGTTTCTCTTAGTTTTATTTCTCCTCAAGGAAAGTATCTCGCAAGCGTTAAAGGGGAAACAAAAGGTAATGTTTATTTGAGAAAGGCTCAGTTTGAGCTGTTTTCTAAAGATGTTACACTTCTTATACAAAATACAGTGGCGGCGAAACTTGCAAACACTAGGTTTCTTATTAAGCGTTCTATGCGAGATAATTTGCACCTAAATGACGACCAAGAGGTGATAGACTGCTTAAGGCATCTTTCGGACGGTATTGAAAATGTATATAAAATAACTGATAAAGAAATTATTATGGGTATAGAAGGAAATTGTGCAAAATCTTATTTTAATATATTTAACAAGTTAATTTTAAAACAAAAAGAAGATTTTAGTATGTATTCAAGAACTAAGCGCCCGCCATTAGATAGGGTTAATGCAGTATTATCATTTTTATATACCATAGTAACTCGCTGGTGCGCAAGTGCATTGGGAAGTGTCGGATTAGATAGCTATATGGGATTTTACCATGCACTTCGCCCAGGTAGGAGTAGTCTGGCGTGTGATATGGTAGAGGAGTTTAGATGTATTGTTGAGCGCCTGGTTTTATCGATGATTAATTTAAAAATAATTAACTCCAGCCATTTTGAAACACAGCCCAGTGGAGCAATTTATCTTAATGGTGATGGCAAAAAGAAGGTTCTTAGTCAGTGGCAAGAAAAAAAGAGAACTATTATACAGCATCCATATTTAAAACAAAAAATGCCACTTGGGTTATTACCATTTGTACAAAGTTCATTACTGGCTAAATATATACGAGGCGAAATTGATGAATACCCATGTTATCTTTCTAAGTAGGTGATTATTAATATGATGACGCTTGTTAGTTATGATGTTTCTACAATTGATGCGGAAGGTAGAAAAAGATTAAGAAAAATTTCAAAACACTGTCAAAATTATGGACAAAGAGTCCAAAACTCAGTCTTTGAAATTAATGTTGATTATGGTACTTTTCTAAAGGTAAAAGACCAGCTGCTTAAAATCATTGACAGTGAAAAGGATAGTTTGAGAATTTATTATTTGGGAAACAAATGGCAAAATCGCATCGAGCACTTTGGAGCCAAAGAAACATATAACCCCGAAGGAATTCTAATTATCTAGCAAATAGCGAACCTTATGTAATTGTAAATTGCAGTTAGGTTCGCAGTAAAATAGACGCCAAAATAGTTAGTTTTGCATTATATAATAAATATTATATATCGAAAGTCCACCTTTTGTGGTGCAACTCTATAACCACAACAATATATAGGGTTGCACCTCGTATGAGGTGTGTGAGTTGAAATTGGTATTGATGAAACATACGCATTCCGAGGACATTGTTGCACCTCGTATGAGGTGTGTGAGTTGAAATTAT
>JAAZIT010000285.1 GCA_012800685.1 Clostridiales bacterium | reverse complement strand
TACTCAGGTAAGCTTTTTTAAAACCCCACTATTTAAAATTGATTTTACATCATCGGAGATTGATGGAATAATTGTTTCAAACAGCTTTCAGGAGCTTAAGGGTGCAATAGTTACGCCCTATCAAGCTAGTGGTTTAGCAAAGCTTTTAGGGCTTGACATTAAATAATTATTTATTCAGAAAGGGTGAAATTTATGGAACTATGGTTTACAGAAAATCATACAAAGGACGCAAAGTTTTCAATTAAAATTAAGGAACAGCTTTATACTGGAAAAAGCTATTATCAGCAGATTGATATTTTCGATTCATACGAGTTCGGAAGATTTTTAACCTTAGACGGCTATATAATGCTAACCGAGAAAGACGAGTACATTTATCACGAGATGATGGTCCATGTGCCTATGGCTTGTAATCCAGAAATTAAAAGTGTTTTGGTTATTGGTGCTGGTGACGGCGGAACAATTCGTGAACTTTGCCGATATAATAGCATTAAGCATATTGACATGATTGAAATAGACGACCAGGTTGTTGAAGTATGCAAGAAATATCTTCCACAAACAGCTTGTAAATTTGACGATCCACGACTTCACCTTTATTTTGAAGACGGACTTAAATTTGTTCGCAAGAAAGAGAATGAATACGACCTTATAATAGTTGACTCTACTGATCCTTTTGGACCTGGTGAGGGGCTTTTTACTAAGGAATTTTACGGAAATTGTTACAGAGCACTTACCGACAAAGGAATTTTGACTAACCAACACGAAAGCACTTATTATGATTCTTATGTTGACATGGTTAAGCGTACTCACAAGCGTTTGGGAAGTGTTTTTCCAGTATCTATGGTATATCAGGCACATATCCCAACATATCCCTCAGGGCACTGGCTCTTTGGGTTTGCTTCAAAAAATCTTCATCCTCTCTATGATTTTCAAGAGGAAAAGTGGAAAAGCCTTGGACTTAAAACAAAGTATTATAACACAGATTTGCATAGAGGTTGCTTTGCAATTCCAAATAATGTAAAGGAGATTCTAAAAAGTGAAGATTGATAAGAATTATCACACGTTTATAGGATGTGACGATGGCTATGATGAGAGTAAAATAGCTGTTTTTGGTGCGCCCTTTGATTCGACTACGTCATTTCGTCCTGGTACCCGCTTTGCATCAGCATCAATGAGAAACGAGAGCTTTGGAATTGAAACATATTCACCATATCAAGACAAGGATTTAGAGGATATAAAGATTTTTGATTGCGGTGATTTGGAGCTTCCTTTTGGAAGTACTGAGGAGGCTTTAAATCAAATAAATACCTTTTCATCTGAAATTCTAGCTGACGGAAAAATTCCATGCATGATAGGTGGAGAGCATCTAGTTACCCTAGGTTCAGTTAGAGCCACAGCTGAAAAATACCCAGACCTTCACATAATTCACTTTGACGCACATGCTGATTTAAGGGAGAATTATTTGGGGGTTGAGCTTTCTCATGCCTGTGTAATAAGGCGCTGTCACGACATTTTAGGGGATGGACGTATTTTTCAGTTTGGAATAAGAAGTGGTGAGAAAGACGAATTTAAATTTGCAAAAGACCACACATACATGAATAAATTTGATTTTAATGGACTTGAAGAAGTTGTCGAAAAGCTTAAGGGAAAGCCAGTGTATTTTACGCTTGACCTTGACGTAATAGACCCAAGTGAGTTTTGTGGAACTGGAACACCAGAGGCTGGAGGAGTTTCGTTTAAAGAACTAACGAAAGCCTTGAAAAGCCTGTCAAAGCTTAATATAGTTGCATTTGATATAAATGAGCTTTCACCACATTACGACCAAAGTGGTGCATCAACAGCTTTAGCATGTAAGGTTTTGAGAGAAAGCTTACTATATTTTTACAAATAAAAATCGCCAAAAGTGAAAATATATGCTATACTATATATTAGTTATTAAATATTTAAAATACTTTGGATTAGTATAAGTATTTTCACTTTATTTTTTAAAATACGCTACAAGTTGATATAATAAGATTTATAATAGATTATGGCTTTCTAAAAGCTTTAAGAGATATATGGAGTAATTTTATGGATAAAAGGTTTATGGAGATGGCTTGTGAGGAAGCTTACAAGGGCATTAAGGACGGTGACGGCGGACCTTTTGGTGCTGTTATAGTTCTTAACGGAAAAGTTATCGGAAGTGGGCATAATACCGTCATTAAAGACAAGGATCCTACCATGCATGGTGAGATTGCTGCTATTCGTAATGCCTGTAAAAACATTAAAAGTTTTTCACTTGAGGGTGCTGAAATATACACCACAGCCGAGCCTTGTCCCATGTGTCTAGGTGCAATTTTATGGGCAGATATAAGTCGAGTTTATTATGGCTGCAACCGTCATGATACAGAGTCAATAGGATTTAGGGACAATGCTTTTTATAATATAATTGGAAATGACCAAACAATATGCCAAGAATTTGACAGAGAAAAATGCCTTGAGCTTTTTAACCAGTATATGAAAAACAAAGATAGGAAGTCGTATTAGTTTTTCACAAAACAAATGAAACGATAGATATTTAAATGGTTAGATGACAAGGAGGGTATATGAGAACAGAAAAAGAAATGTATGATTTGATTATTGGAACTGCACAAAAAGATGAACGTATTCGTGCTGTTTATATGAATGGTTCTCGAACCAATCCTAATGTTCCAAAGAATATTTTTCAGGACTATGATGTGGTTTATGTTGTAAAAGATATCAAAGAATTTTACCAAGATGGAAAATGGATAGATGTATTTGGTGAGAGGTTTTATATGCAAAAACCTGATGAGAATACTGTTTTATTAGGTATGGAAAATGACATAAAAAACAGCTACGGCTGGTTAATACAATTTGCAGATGGCAATCGTCTTGATTTACACGTTAACCAAGTGGAATTTGCAAAGAGGACGTATTTAGATGACAAGCTTATAAAGGTTTTGCTTGACAAGGATAATTTATTGTCTGGTGCTCAAGAGTCAACAGATGTGGATTATTGGGTTAAAAAGCCTAGCAAAGAATTATTTTCTGCCAATACAAATGAGTTTTGGTGGTGTACAAACAACTTAGCCAAGGGACTTTGGAGAGAAGAAGTTCCCTATGTTTTAGATATGTTGAACCAATATGTAAGACCTGAGCTTATAGAAATGCTATCTTGGAAGATTGGTCTTGATACAGATTTTTCAGTTAGTGTTGGAAAATGTGGAAAATATATGTATCGCTGGTTGCCAAGTGATGAGTGGAAAAGTTTTTTAGAAACCTATTGCGGGGCTGATATAGAAGAAATCTGGACAAGCATTTTTATAATGTGCGATTTATTTGATGAGGTTGCAAATCATGTGGCTAGTCGGTTAGGTTATAGATATAACCAAGTTGAAGCAGAGAATGCTAGGTCTTGGTTAGAACGAGTTAAAAACCTTAAAGACGACGCAACTGATATTTAGTATATAATTCAAAACAAAGTTAGGGGTGACACAAGTGAGTTATGTAAAAATTAATGGGAGTTATTTGTCTTCAAATGAAAAAAGTAAAATAGCCTATTATATTTATGAGCCAACAGGAAAAATTAAGGGAATTATTCAAATTTCTCATGGAATGTGTGAGTACATTGAACGCTATGAGCATTTTGCAGAATTCCTAACAGATAATGGTTGGATTTTATGTGGAAACGACCATTTAGGACACGGAAAAAGCGTTGAAAGGGATGAAGATTTAGGTTATTTTAGCGAAGAGCGTGGCTGGGTTCATTGTGTCAATGACCTTTATTATCTTAATTCTTTAGTACAGCAAAAATATATTAATCTTCCGTGCATTTTATTTGGGCACAGTATGGGAAGCTTTATGGCGAGAGCCTATATAACTAGATATGGAAAAAGCATTGATGGTGCCATTATTAGCGGAACATCAGCAGGCTTTCCACACAGCTTAGGTGCTCAGCTTTCTGTTTTTGACATTGCAAAGAAAAAAGATGGAGAGCGCCACAGAAGTGCAAAAATTGACAATATGATATTCGGGAAATACAACAACAGAATCACTGGAAACAAAACTATATACGACTGGATTTCATCGGACGAGGCGGTTGTTAAAAAATATGAGGCGGACAAGCTTTGTAATTTTATCTTTACTATAAACGGTGTTGAAAACTTAGTAAAGGTTCTTGGTTATGTTTCTGACTCTAAGTGGTATTCATCTATAAGAAAGGACTTGCCTATATATCTTGTATCTGGTAAAGATGATCCTGTTGGGGCTTTTGGAGATGGTGTATACAAGGTATTTGGAAAGCTTTCTTCAAAAAACTGTAATGTTAGAATTAAGCTATATAGTGGTATGAGGCATGAAATATTAAATGAAATAAAAAAAGAAGAGGTATATAGCGACATTCTCGCTTTTGCTAATGGGATAAGAGAGGGGATTATCTAGTGTTCTCAAGAATTAACAGTGTTGGACTAGTTGGGTTAAATGCATTTCCTGTTTTTGTAGAAATTGAATCTAGCAAGGGACTTCCCTCATTTGATATAGTGGGACAAGGTGATATGGTTGTGAGGGAGAGTAGAGAACGCATAAAATCAGCCTTTAGAACAAGCGAATTTAAGTTTCCATTAGCGAGTTTAATGATAAATCTTGCTCCTGCCGACATAAAGAAAATGGGTTCAACCTATGATTTTGCAATAGCAGTGGCTCTTTTACAAATAAACCAAATGATTTCAGAAAATGCTATTGATAAAACAGCTTTTGTTGGAGAGCTTTCTTTAAATGGAGAGGTAAGAGCTGTAAAGGGTGTCCTGCCTATGGTTATAAAAGCTAAGGAACAGGGTATTAAAAGAATTTATGTGCCCTTTAGCAATGGCCGTGAGGGCTCTGTTGTTAGTGGTATAGAGGTTGTTGGAGTAAAGACGTTAAGGGAATTTGTTCAATTCGCAAATGGCGAGGAAAGCCCACGAACTATGGGAATGTATACTCCAGAGGCGACGGACTATTTTGGGGATTTAGATTTTGCTGATGTAAAGGGACAAGAGTCAACAAAAAGGGCACTCGAAATTTCAGCTTGTGG
>JAAZIT010000284.1 GCA_012800685.1 Clostridiales bacterium | reverse complement strand
CTTTGTTATATTATAGAATGTTCAACTTTCCGTGTCCATAGTTATATACTAACACCAATCCTTACATGAATATTTAGATGCCAAAGTAAAATTAACAACAGCGTATCTTTTTGAAAATAAGTATTTTGTCTCTCCGTCAATACTCATTTGAACAATATACGCATATACTGATTTGGTAGCCATTTTAACACCTCAATTTATTTACTGTCAATAGACGGTGGCAATAAATAATTATATTTATTATATCTATTAATTACATTTTTATACTTGTATTTATTAATGAACAACTATTATAACGTCATGTATCTTATAATGGTTTCTATTTTCCTCGCCTGCTCTAAAAAACTCGTAGCTATAACCTTGATAAATGAGAAAAGGACTGATATTTTTATATGCTGCTAGTGATTCTCATATTATAATAGTTAGTAGGCTCTTTAATAGTATACTAAATTGGACTTTTGCCAATGCTAATAACATTCTCTTAAAATTATTATACATTAATTCCCATGGTTTTTCAAGCTATATTATATTTTTTCATTTTTTATATTAAAAGTATTGTTTATTTGCATTATATAACATAGCTTCTTTATGTCGAATAAACTATTGCTATTTTAATAAAATACTTTCTTTTTAAAGGGCTATACTTTCTTTTTGGATATGTATATGCCGAAACAACTCTTCTAAATCCTAAAATAGAACCATACTTGTATTTAGCTTTATTTTTATTAAAATTAATATATAAATATCATTTAAATACATTTTTCATTATTTTTTAACATTTTTTGTTATAAATTAACAAAAATAACCGAAAAATAATATATATTTTGCCTATTGATTATTTTAAAAGTATATGATAGACTATAGTTAATGACAAACATGAAAACATATTTAATAGGATTGTAACTGTAAGCAGGCAAAACCTATAACTAAACTTAGTTATTGGTGATTTCTGCTTTTTTTCTTTTTAGAGAGGTTTTAATCATGAAAATAGAGAAAGTTTTAAACAATAACGTCGCTGTAATCTTAGATGAAACAGGACAAGAAGTAATAGTTATGGGTAGAGGAATTGCCTTTCAAAAGAAAAGGGGTGACTCAATTCAGACAGATAATGTAAATAAAGTATTTACATTACAAAACAAAGAAATTAATAATCGTTTTAAAGAGCTAGTTTCGTCTATTCCAATTAAGTATATTCTGATAAGTGAAAAAATTATTGAATCGTCTAAAGATATTTTAGACATTGAAATTAATGATAGTATTTATGTAACACTTACAGACCATATTTCAGGTGCAATAGATCGATACGAACAAGGGATAGCTCTAAAGCACGCTTTGTTTTGGGATATTCAGCATTATTATCATAATGAGTTTAGTGTAGGAAAAAAAGCATTAAGGATAATAGAGAATGAATTGAATATTAAATTAGTTGAAGATGAAGCGGCATTTATTGCATTGCATTTCGTTAATGCAGAAATTAACGGAAACATGACGCAGGTACAAGGAATTGTAAAACTGGTACAAGAGATTTCAAATATTGTAAAATATCACTTCCAAATTGAGTATCAAACGAAATCTATGGTTTATTACAGTTTTATTAATCACTTAAAGGGACTTGCACAGCGTATTTTTATGGAACAGGAATATTGTGAGGATGTATCTGAAATTTTGGTTTATTATAAATTAAGAAAACCCGAATCATATGAATGTGCTGAAAAGGTTAAGCAGTTTATACATAAGCAATATGGTCACATTATAACCGATGAAGAAATAATGTGTTTAACCATGCATATTGGACGAGTTTTTAAAGCATCATATATATAGTACAGATGTAATTATGGGATTGTAACTTTTGGTAGGCAAACCCCAGATTCTCTAAGGGGATAGCCTGGGGGATTTGGGGTTTTTTTAATTAAATTTTTAAAGGAGGATTTAACATGGCACGTAAAGACTACACATCACTTGCACAAGAATTATTAAAAGCTATTGGTGGTGCACAAAACATTCAAAATGTATCACACTGTGCAACAAGACTACGTTTTAATCTTAAAGATAATAAATTAGCTAACACAGAGAAGGTTAAGACAATTCAGGGTATAATAACAGTTGTTGAGAAAGCAGGACAATTTCAGGTTGTAATTGGTAATACTGTTCCTGAGGTATACAAGGCTGTTATTGAGGTCGGTGGAATAACCGAAGACAGTACAAAAGAAAACGAACTAAAGAAAGGTGGAAATATTCTTTCAAAGCTAATTGATACAATTGCAGGTATCTTCCCTCCTGTACTAGGGGCATTATGTGGAGCTGGACTTATAAAGGGTCTATTGGCAATATTAACTACATTTAATGTTTTAAAACCTGAAATGGGAACCTACGTTATATTAAATGCAATCGGCGACTCGGTTTTCTATTTCCTACCTGTATTGTTAGGTTTTGCAGCAGGACGTAAATTTGGTGGGAACCCATATTTAACAGCATTAATTGGTGCGGCATTAATTCACCCAACTCTTGTAAGCGCCGCTGGAACCACAATAACATTTTTAAAAATACCAGTATCGGTGTTAAATTATTCATCAACAGTTATACCAATTCTTTTTGCAGCATGGGTTTGTTGTAAGATTGAAAAGTTTCTTCAAAAACGATTGCCATCAAGTATAAAGAACTTTGTTACTCCAATGTTTTGTCTTTTAATTACAATTCCAATAACGCTAATGCTAATTGGGCCTGTTACAACATTCGTTGCAGACTGGCTAGCAAAGGGATATTCATGGCTATTTGATCTAAACTCAATTGTTGCTGGTGCAGTAATTGGTGCGTTATGGCAAGTATTAGTAATATTTGGTGTTCACTGGGGATTCATACCAGTTATGCTAAACAATTTGACTACTGTAGGGTATGATACACTTGGACCTATGGCACAAATTGGTGCAATGAGCCAGACTGGTGCAGCATTTGGTGTTTCACTAAAAATGAAAAACAAAGCAACTAGAGGTGGAACCATTTCAACTGTTATTTCAGGTATATTTGGTATCACAGAACCTATCGTTTACGGTGTTACCTTACCTCGAAAGAAAATCTTTGCTATGGGTATGATCGGTGGTGCCGCAGGTGGTGCTGTTGCAGGTGTTTTCGGAGCCGCAGCCTATTCTGTTGGAGCTTTAGGTATATTCTCTATTCCATCAACAATTAGTCCAGATGGTGGATTAGGAAAAACATTTTGGGGTGCCTTAATCGGAATGATAGTATCCTTCCTTGTTGCAGCAATACTCTCATTCTTGGTATACAAAGATGATACCGTAAAAGAACCAGAAACAGCTAGTGAAAATGATAATCAAAATAAGCTTAAATCGTCAGGTGATACTATTGTTATAAATCAATCAGTAGTATATTCACCAATGAGCGGAAAAGTACTTCCTTTAACAGAATCTGAAGACCCTGTTCATGCACAGGAAGCACTTGGAAAAGGTGTACTAATTATTCCTAATGAGGGAAAAGTTTACTCACCATTTGACGGTACAATAGAGATAGTATATGATTCAAAGCACGCTATTGGAATGACCTCTAATGAGGGGGTTGAGCTATTAATTCATGTGGGAATGGACACAGTAAAATTAAAAGGAAAGTATTTTACACCGCATGTATCTAACGGCGATAAGGTTAAAAAAGGACAACTTCTGCTTGATTTCGATATTGATAAGATATCTAAAGAGGGATATAATTTAGAATCTCCAATTATCGTGTCAAATACCTTTGATTATGATAATGTCGATACTATCAGCGGTACAGTACGAAGCGAAGATGAATTAATCACTGTTTATAAAAATTAATGAAAGAGAGGACAAAAATGAGTAAACTAAGATTTCCAGAGGGCTTTTTATGGGGTGGAGCAACAGCTGCCAATCAAGTCGAGGGTGCATATAATGAGGGCGGTAAAGGCTTAACTATTGCCGATGTTTTGCCGGGTGGTAAAATTAGAAGTGAAATAATTATGGGTAAGAAAGAGTTTGTCCCTGAAATATTACCTGAATACAACTATCCAAATCACAAGGCTATAGATTTTTATCATCGTTATAAAGAGGATATTGCTTTGTTTGCAGAAATGGGATTTAACTCATTAAGAATTTCAATATCATGGGCAAGAATCTATCCTACAGGGATAGAAGATACTCCTAATGAAGAGGGCTTAAAGTTTTATGACGATGTTCTTGATGAAATGATAAAATACGGAATTGAACCTGTTATAACCATGTCACACTATGAAATGCCACTATATTTAGTAACAGAATATGGTGGTTGGAAAAACAAAAAGCTTATTAATCTTTTTGAACGTTATTCAAAAACACTTTT
>JAAZIT010000283.1 GCA_012800685.1 Clostridiales bacterium | reverse complement strand
ATTTCTTTATGCCTATTTTGGCGTTCCAATCATAATAGATTTGATAACCACTATAGTACTTGTTCATAAAGTCTTGATTCTCTTTAAGCAACATTCTTATTGAGCAATACTTAACACTTTTGTTAGGGTTATTTTGTTTTTTGATTTTCAAATAACCATATACTCTAAATTCATTCATTTAGAATTTCACTCCTTAAAATGAACCCATACCGGTTAATCATTAACTAACTAACCGGTATAGGAAAGTTATATACGCTTTACTCTCTTTAAACTTTTTGGTTTTAAGTAGTTACGCATATTCTTCTTTTTCCTCTTATTAGTCCAAGATTTCCGGCTGATATGTATTGCTTGGGCAATACGACATAAATTATGCCCAGTTCTTTAATCATTGACTACTGATATTCTTCATCATCCGGATCAATAAATACTGACACGTCTTCATCAGGATCAATAAATACTGATTCATCTTCCTCATCAGTTGCTTTTCTTTCAACAGTACTATTTAACAAATTGATAAATCCATCATAAGTATTTCCATTTTCATCAGTATAGTATTTACCACTTTTGATGATATCGCCATCTCTAATTTTTTTAAGTACACTTTCTATATTGGCATCCAAGCCATATCCATACTTGATATAAGATTCTATAGCAGTTCCAGTTATAACCTTATTACTTTTATCAACTGTAAATGTTAATCTTGCATGTGTTGCTGGCATAGCTTCTAAAAATGGTTTGTCACTATATATTTCATTTTCAGTTTCCCATAGCATTTCTTTTTCCTTTTTTATCTTAATGATAATGTCACTGTTGTATCTAACTATTTTGTTACCATATTCTTTAAGCACTGTTCCCTTTAAAGGATCAACTTTATTTCGATATTGATTAACAAATAGGAATGCTATCTTATACCTACTAGCTAAAGCAGAATACTTATTGATAAATAGGTTTATAGGTCTTGATTCATAGTTAGTATTATTATTAGTTAATGATTTAACTACTTTGTCTTTCTTTTCATTTTCTATATCAACATAGCAATCATTTACTAATGAAGCTAAGCTATCTATAACTACAAGACTAAATTCTCTCAGTGAAATTGCTTTATCAAGATACTCACTTACATCATTAAACGAACTTTTTTTTAGTATAACTAATCGCCCATAACCATGTTGCTTTTCCGTATAAAAATCACATCCTGTTGATTCAAGTAATTCTTTTGTTATTGAGTTTTCTGAATCAATATAGAATACGTTTCGACCTCTAATACACCAGTTTTTACATATTTGTAATGCAATCGTACTTTTACCAGTTGATGACTCTGCAACTATTTGAACTTTGCTTCCAAGATCAATTCCACCATTTAATAAACTATCCAATGAATAAATTCCAGTTGGTATAGTTGTTGGAAATGATCCAGACTCAATTTTGGTTGCTAATTCATCAATTGACTTTATAGAATTCTTAGCCACATATTTTCCTCCTTCCTTAGTAAATTAACAATTGGACCTTTATCCTTTTGTCACTATTTATTACGAGGAAAATAAAAATCTT
>JAAZIT010000020.1 GCA_012800685.1 Clostridiales bacterium | reverse complement strand
CAACAATGCAAGAGTTAATCCAAGCAAACGAAAGTGAAAATTTAAATGAGAAAGAGTTTAGATCAAGAATAGAAGTTTTAGAAGACAGAATTAATATTATTGATAACTTAAACTCAAACGAAAAGATTTTTGCAAGTAATTTCTATATTGCCATTCATGACATTGATAAAAGAAGTTTAAAGAATTCTTTAAGCATTATAACAACATCATTAAATGCTAATGGAATTGAATCTAAGCAATTAAATAATAGTGAACTCATTACTTTTACAAAATATAGTTTTACAAATGATTTTGATGAGAGAGAGTTTAACCAACTAAAAGACAATGAAAAAATTAAATCTACATTTCCAAATAAAGTTAAGTTTAAGACAATGCGAGTGCTTCAAGACAATAAACAACTCACACATTTCGTGATAAATGATTATCCATTAAAAGTGACAAATGCTTGGGCAGAAGAGTTGTTTGATATTCCAAACACAAAGGTTGTGTTAAAAGCAGTTCCAGTCGATAGATATAAAGCTATTAGAAGAATTGATAACACAATTAATGAATTGCTAAGTCAAAGAGATTTAGGAAGAGCAAGTTATCAACTAGATAAATCTACTCATATTGAAAGTTTACAAGCCTTACTTGAAAGTTTGCAAAATGATAACGAAGTGTTTTTTGACACTTCAATAATCATTACTGCTTATGACGATATAAAACAAACAACAACTAAAAGATTTGTTAAAAGAAAGTTAAGAGAACTGGGGTTTAAATTTAATGAAATGTTTGGCAGACAAATTGATGCTTATTTATCAAGTTCAATTTCAAAAACAAATAACTTGAAAATTGATAGGGGTATTAATTCATCTAGTTTATCTGCAAGTTTTCCATTTGTGAGTAATGCAATTTTAGATGAAAATGGAATATTTATTGGCGAAAACAATCTACCTACATTTATTGATTTCTTTAAAAGAAACGATGAACGAGTAAACTCAAACATGGTGGTTATTGGTAAAAGTGGAAGTGGTAAAAGTTTTGCCACAAAAACAATACTTTCACACCTTGCCAGCAACAACTCAAAAGTATTTATTTTAGATCCAGAAAACGAGTATGGAAAACTAGCAAATAGTTTAAATGGTAAAGTGCTTGATGTCGCAAGTAGCAAAGATGGAAGAATAAATCCATTTCATATAATTACATCACTTGACGATGAAAATATGGATGGAACAAACAACTCATTTTTTGCACACCTGCAATTTTTAGAAGAGTTTTTTAAATTGATTTTGCAAGGAATAAATCCAGATAGTTTGGAACTATTAAACAAGTTAATTTTAGAAATGTATAACTCAAAAAACATAAATGCAAAAACAGACTTAAACACTCTAAAACCTAGTAACTATCCTATTTTTCAAGACATAGCAGAATTGATAGATAAAAAATTAGAAACAGAAAAAGATGATTACACAAAAACAAGTTTAAAAGTGTTATCAAATTATTTAAGCAAGTTTAGGCGTGGCGGAAGAAACTCTGCACTTTGGAATGGATTTACAACATTTAGACCACAAGAAAACTTTGTTTGCTTTAACTTCCAAAAACTATTAGCAAACAAAAACAATGTTATTGCAAACGCACAAATGTTACTTGTTTT
>JAAZIT010000282.1 GCA_012800685.1 Clostridiales bacterium | reverse complement strand
TTACTTTTGTAATGTCTGATGCTAAAGAACATTTTGGTTTTAAGTTTAATGTTTCAGAGGACGATAATGTTATTAATTGTGCATTTTCTGCTCAAGGAAAAGACGGCAAGTATACAGTAAAAGCTGTTATTAGTGAAGATAATAAAGATATCTTCAATATTAATGTTGAAACTGACGTTAAAGTAATTAACGAGAAAACTGGTGCTTTCACAGGTACAATCTCACTTGAAATGGGAGTTGATGGTGAAACGGCCGGAGTTTTAATTACTTCTAATTCAACTGACAACAAAGAGGATTTTACATTTGATGTTTCATTTAACGACGTTAAACAAGTAACAGTTTATATGACATCTGTTAAAACTAATGCTTCAGACATTACTGTTCCAAGTGGTGATATATGTGACATAACTGATGAGAAATCTATAGAATCATATGGTGCTGATATAGATTTGGAAAAATTTAAAGAAAATATTAAGGCTGCATTGGGCGAAGAACTTTATGATTTAATTGAGGATGAATATTTTAGTAGTTATAATGATGATTATGATTATAACTATGAATCTGATTTTGATTCTGATTGGGACGGAGTATATGAGGATTATAATATGAGCGGTGATTTTTCTAAGTTAGAAGACTCTATTGATGATTTATATGGTGATTCAGCAAGTTCTCGAGCTGCTTAATTTTAATTATTGATAGATAAAGAAAATTATTTATTTAAAAACCATCTATGATTTTATTTCATAGATGGTTTTTGTTATCATTATAACTATCATAATTTCATGGTTTTTAGTTATTTAAATAAACTTAGGTACAAAATAAAACCAGTGTTTTAAATTTAAACAACACTGGTTTTGTTATTACATTTATTTTTTTGGTAAATGACCATACTTGTTAAGCAGGGCATGTATTTTAGCATGAGGATCAATAATGTCAGTAATAGATAGATTATGACTAAGTGCTGAAATAAAGTAAGCTATGTACTTAGATACGTCAACTTCGTTAAACCATTCTCTTTGAAGAAGCTCAGGTGTACGGTAAGTAAGGTTTGTACCAAACACGGCGTCAATTTTACCCTCAGCATAAGCCTTGTCAAATGTATCTAGCCCATCAGTATAGATAGCATATGTTGAATAAGCAAAAATTCTTTTTGCTTTTCTTTTCTTAAGCTCTATAGCTATGTCAAGCATTGACTCGCCAGAAGAAATAATATCATCAGCAATAAAAACATCTTTTCCTTCAACTGAATTACCCAAATATTCATGAGCAACAATAGGATTTCTACCATTAACAATTACTGAATAGTCTCTTCTTTTATAGAACATACCTAGATCAACACCTAAAACAGAAGCATAATACATATTTCTATTAATAGCACCCTCATCTGGTGAAACCACCATGAAATTTTCTTTATCTAGTTTTAAATCCGAAACGTTTTTAAACATTGATTTTAATACTTGGTAAGCAGGAATAATATTATCAAATCCCATTAAAGGTACAGCGTTTTGAACTCGAGGGTCGTGTGCGTCAAAGGTAACTATATTCGAAACACCCATTGCCTCAAGCTCTTGTAGAGCAACAGCACAATCAAGTGACTCACGGTAGTTTCTTCTATGCTGGCGTCCGCCATAAAGCATTGGCATAATTACGTTAATTCTATTTGTTTTTCCGCCTGCAGCTTGAATAATTCTCTTTAAATCTTGATAGTGGTCGTCAGGTGACATTGCATTTTCTTGACCAAACATTGTATATTTACAGTTATAATTACCTGTATCTACAATAATAAACAGGTCTTTTCCACGAACTGTTGACTTAATTATACCTTTACCATCTCCTGAAGAGAATCTTGGGCAATCAACTTCAATCAAATATGAATCCGTTGATTCATTGTCAGTTTGTTGATTCCAATTTACAAGGTAGTTATCAATCCTAGAAGCTAATTCCTGAGTACCGTTCATTGAAATTACTCCAAGAGGTGCAACTCTGTTTTGCGATTTCAAAAGCATCTGACTTCTACTTTCCATTACCATACAAATACCTCACTTAATATAATATTATTCCGTTTTGCAAGTTTGAAACTAAAAATTCCTTTAAAAGAAAAGGTTAGCTTTAAAAAACAAGCTTACATTGATACGTTAATTATAGCCTAATTTTAAGATTTTTACAATACCTTTTGACGAGTTTTAGTCTTTTATACAAAAATGTCTTGTTTTTTGATAAACTTTTACAAATCATTACTAACTTTAATTTTAGTAATCGTTTT
>JAAZIT010000281.1 GCA_012800685.1 Clostridiales bacterium | reverse complement strand
ATTTTGGGCAACAATGTATTTCATGTCCTGAAACATCATGCCAGCAAGAAACGACCCAAGCATTGATATAGTAAGTACGACTGCGACTTTTAAGCCTTCTGATTTTTTTACCACGGCACTTATAAGAGCACCCATCAGTACGCCGGCTATTGAACCGATAATAGTCGTCAGCACTACAAACCCTGCTCTAAACCCGAAGTCAATTCCCAATACATAGTGCATAAATCCCAACAGAGCAAGCATTTCAACGGAATGAATCAGTAATGCGGCACACAGACTGTAGAGAAAAGCCTTTAACTTATGAACCGGTGCCACATTTATTCTTGCAGCCAAAGTTGAAATATCAGCCTGAATATCTTTGGTTTCACGCATTCCAAAGAAACCTCCATAAAAACAAGCCATTGCAATCAAAGAATAAAAATAGTTCAGTATACTATTTGGTTCAGCACCTGTTCCTGTAACTTCTTTAATATAGTTTTTACGATCAGCCAGACTTTTTAAAACTTCCTGTTGATTTGAGGGATTATTTAGTATAATAGTGCTTGCGGCTGCAACAGTTTGTGAATAATTATCGATGAAGCTTTTTATAATGTTTTGGCTTAGACCGGAATCATTTACCACTAACTTTATTTGGGTATCAACGATTATATATCCTTTAATTAAATTCTCATCAAGGAGTTTTTGAGCTTCTTCAGCCGTTGCAACCGTAAGATTAAACAACCTTGAGCCACCATTTGATGCTTCATCCAAAGCTAATCTAAAGTATTGATCCTCTTGATATTGCAAATCATTCACAACGGCGATGTCAATAGCTCTGAAGGTTTCTTCGTTGCCGATGTTTGAGAAAGCCAGTTGAAAGAATACGGCAAGAATCAGAGGAAACGCAATTGTCCAGAATATTGTTGTTTTATCTCTTAGCAGGCATTTTAATCTATATTTAAAAATATGAGCAAACATGATTTACCGCCTCTCAATCTCTTAATTCTTTACCGGTTATTTCAAGGAAAACATCATTTAATGTAGGCAATTCCGAATATATTTTCCCAAATTGAATATTTTCCTTTTTTATTAACTCAAGAACATTTTCTAAATTGTTTTTTCCTTTACTGGACTTGATTTCAAGCAAGTGCTCTTTATATTCTACCGATACTATGTTTGGAAGATTTTTAAGTTTCATCAAATGTTCTTCTGAAATATCATAGGATTCTATTATGATTTTCTCACCCAATGTAATCATGGCCTTTAGTTCTTCCTTTGACCCCGTTGCTATTGATTTTCCCTTGTCAATTATCATAATGCGACTGCAAATCTGTTCAACTTCCTCCATATAATGTGAGGTGTAAATTATTGTAGCACCTTTTTTGTTAAGCTCTTTAATTCCCTCAAGAATTTTATTACGGCTTTGAGGGTCTACAGCAACAGTAGGTTCATCGAGGATAATAAGTTTAGGTTTATGGGCAATACCACACGCTATGTTAAGCCTCCTGAGCAGACCACCGCTGAGCTTTTTGGGATAAAACTTTCTGAAATCATTAAGGTCTACAAAGTCGATAGCTTCATTAACCAGTTTTTTTCGCAGGTTTTTATCCTTCACATATAGACCACAGAAGTAATCAATATTTTCATATACAGACAATTCATTGTAAACTGCCACATTTTGCATTACTATTCCTATATTGCGCTTAATATCATATGACTCAGGTGTCATGAGTT
>JAAZIT010000280.1 GCA_012800685.1 Clostridiales bacterium | reverse complement strand
TTTTTACACTCTGGTTTTGAATAAACATGGGTACTAGCAAAAGTATCCTTAATATCTAAATTAAAAGTACCCTCGTCCAAATTACCCATTTTGAAATTTTCTAGTCCTACAAACTGATGACAAGGATAGATATCTCCATCAGGAGTAACAGCAACATATTCATTACCACATCCACAGCCTCTTAATCGTTTAATTGCACATGGACCTTGATCTAAATCAATCATGAAGTGAAAGAAATTAACAAACTTCCCTTCTTTATAAATACTGTTTAATTTATCTGCCAGTATCTCATACTCCTTAAAAACCTTAGCTAAATCACCCTTAGTAATAGCATATGATTCAGTATCAGCACCCATAACAGGCTCAACAGAAATCTGATCAAATCCTAACTCATATAGGTGGAGCACATCATTTGAAAAATCCAAATTATATTTTGTATATGTACCACGAACATAGTATTCTTGGTCACCTCTTGCATCAACAAGCCTTTTAAAATTATCAACTATTTTGTCATAGCTTCCACTTCCATCAACACGTTTTCTCATTTTGTCATTAACTTCTTTTCTTCCATCAATAGAAAGAACTACGTTTGACATTTCTTTATTAATATATTCAATTTTATCATCGCTTAGCATTATACCGTTAGTTGTAATAGTAAATTTAAACTTCTTATTACACTCTTTTTCACGACTTCTTGCATATTCAACTATTTGTTTAACTACTTCCCAGTTCATCAAAGGCTCACCACCAAAGAAGTCTAGCTCAAGGTTCTGACGATCCTCTGATTTTTCAATAAGAAAATCAATGGCTTTTTTACCAGTTTCAAGTGGCATTAGCTTTCTTCCCTCGCCAAAATCACCAGTTGATGCAAAACAATACTCACATCTTAAATTACAATCATGTGCTATATGAAGACACATTGCCTTGACTGGAGATGCAACGTGAAACCTTGCATATTTTTCATAGTCATCATCACTAAAAAGTATTTTATCATTATATAGCTGACATATTTCATTATAACATTCCACAATATCTTGCTTTTTATAAGTTTTCCCCAACTTATCAAGTACTTCTTCAGAGCAGTCACTATCAAAAGGTGGTTCAACATTATCCAGAAGGTCATATGTCAAATCATCGACGACATGTACACCACCGCTATTTACATCTAAAAGAATATTAAAGCCTGAAAGCTTAAATTTATGTATCATAAGAATATTTTATCCCTTCTTTAATTTTAAACAATAAAAAATTAAAGGGACACATAATGTCCCTTTAATATTCATGAAAGAAAAATTATGCGTCTTTTGCGCATTTTTGATTTGCAACAGTACATGAGGTTTTACAAGCTGACTGACATGATGCTTGGCATTTGCCGCAACCGCCCTTTTCTGCTGTCTGTTTTAGGTTAGCTTTATTAATAGTCTTAATGTGCTTCATAATAATTTCCTCCAATATATTCGTTTATTCTACAAAATATTATACCATACATATAGTCATAAGTTATGAATATACCGTTATCAAACTAACAATATTTATTTTACTAGCTAAAATTTTCGGCTTTTTGAGTTAACTCCAACTACTCCACCAATCGCTCCGCAAACAATTGCTAAAATAAGCTTGGTAGCAAATGTAAAGTTTATAGCTGTTCTAACAACTATAACGCTCAATATAAAAATTAAGAAGAAAATTATAGCACCAGTCACTAATCCCATAAACATTCCATTTTTTCTGCGTTTTTTGGCGCAAACAAAGCCACCAGAATACGCCCCTATGCCAAGAGCAATAGTGGACATAACAGTTACTAAAATGGATGGAGCATCAATTTTAGATATAATAATTGAAAAAATAAACAGACAACCCATTATTGCGAGAAATCCTATTAAAACAGCCAACAGAGTGCAGTAGGTTCTTGTTTCCTTAAAGCTAGACATTGCTTTTTTATTTCGTGACACAAAAAATCCCTCCTAGACAGAATATAGTACAACTTGTTAATCTATCTTATTCGGGATTTTGGTTAATTATTCCTATTTACTTATTCATTTTCGTGAATAGTTTCATTTTGAGCAATTGCCCACTTTTTAATTCTGATTTTTGAACGATCTCCGCCAGTTTCAATAACCACTGTATCCTCTTTAACCTGGAATACAATACCTACGACTCCACCAACTGTAGTAACCTCATCACCAACCTGTAAGTTCTTTCTCATTGATGCCTCTTCTTTATCCTTTTTCTTCTGTGGTCTTATAAGGAAGAAATAGAATATTATGACTACAATTACCAAAGGTGCCATACCTGTAATAAGCGATATTGTTTCTTTTGAAACTAGTGCTGTAATATTATTAAGCATTGATTAACCTCCATGATTTTTAAATGTAACATTAATTATATCATTATATTTATAAAAAGGCAAGTCATTTAATAGAAAATTTTCATAATTTATAAGATAATAGGAATATAACATCTCTATTTTACTTTAATTTTTGAAATTGATTTGGAAATATACTTATATCTCTCGAACTGCTTTTTAAAATTAGCTTTGTTTATTTCCCCTAAACCATAACATACTTTTTCAAATTCATATATAAATTCTGAACTATCTATGCCAGCTTCGCTTAACGAAATCTCTAGCTGTCTTGGGGTATAAATATTATTTTTAATTTTAAATTTGTGCATATATTTTTTGTAAATCCTATTATACATTGAAATGACTCCCCTGTCGTTTGAATAAAATCTAACACCTACTAAAAATAACCCACTCGATATTTGTCTTCTGAAAATATAAATTATAAAACATATTGCTGAAACAGAACCTATAACAATTAATGCAATATATAAACCCTTTAAGCTAAAATCTTCAGAAGTACTGGTTTTATGAAAATCCATAAAGCCATCAACAGTTGGTTCAAAGGTTAGCCAACCAATTCCATAAAAATAAATCTCCACATAAGCATGAGAATGATACTCTCTTACAACATAAGTATTTTTATCTTTTTCACTTTCCTCGGCAACAACGAATCCCTCAACATATCTTGCCTTTAAACCAATGGATTTCGCCATTAGCGTCATTGCAGTGGCATAATCAGCGCAGGCTCCAGATTTATTGTCAAACAAAAATTTTTCCACAGAAGAATTATTTTTATCTATATTATATTCAAAATCTTCCTCGGTAAAATAACCTTCAAGAGCTCTAGCTTTTTCAAAATCAGTGTCCAAACCTTTAGTTATATCCATTGCCAGATTTGCAACTTCATTGGATATTTCGCTATTTTCACTAATTACATAATCTTTAACAAAATTCATATCTTTAATAACATCAGTATAGTCATAATCCTCACCAGATAAATTGTATAAATAATTTAAATCTACGTAACTAAATGAAACCTTAGACGCCAAATCATATATATCATTATTTATTGGATAATATGAAAGTGAGTAATAGCCTTTATTTTCAGTATTCCCACTAAGATATCGAGTTCTATCAATTAAAATAGCGAAATGACCTTCAATCGTTCGAACGCAGTTTTTAATATTTACAGAAACAGTATTTAACGGTGCCATCATATAAGTCGGTGAAAAACCATTAGCAAATGTAATTTTAATTTTCTCTTTATCCATAAATTTAAAATTAATCTCTGGATAAGTAAAATATGTATCACCTGTGCTATCTATTAAATTATTAGTTCTTTTAATTATTTCTTCATTTGTAGTGGCATTTACATACGATTCCCAATACCTAGGTTCAGATGCTTTACCTGTAAATTCTAAATCCAAAACCCATTTTCCATTTTTATAATAATCATATGATTGCCGGCGTAGATACATTGGATTTTTACTATTAACATACATAATGATTTTATCAGAAAGCTTTGCAGAATCATTGGAAGAATTTAAGGTAATTTGATCATGAAGACTAAGTGATATATTTTTTCCAATTGCGCTGAAATATTCACTATCCTCCTCTTGCTTCGAGATAATTTCAGGTTTTGGAATAGCAATGGTAATTAAAACAACCAATGCTATAAAAGCAGTAATAGAAATAACATATGACTTGTTAACTATAACTACTGTGTTTTTATCATTGGTCATTTGTCTGTTATGAATCATAATGGCTAAATATAATAACATTATAATAACCATGTCAACTAATTCAAATTTAGACAACCTTTTTGAATAAATAAAAAGAGGAAATAGCATTAATGCAAGCGAACCAATACTTCTATACATTATCTGAGTAAAATAATAAAGTACAGATGTAAAGAAAAAACCACCACCAAATAATAGCACTATTGTATAAATAAGTACCGTGACACTATCCGTTTGAGACATATAAAACCAATCAACAAAAGTATATCCATGGTAATATGACTCATTAAAATTAAAGGTTAAATTATATGTTATATAAAAAACAACTACAGCTAACAACACATAAAGAAGCCCACTTATCTTCTTGGCTTTTCTAATCAAATCAAAACAAATAAAAAGTATTAACTCAAATGCAAGAAAAGACAATGAAAATAATAAATAATTATTATTCTGAAAACATTTCAATATTGTATACACTATGTAACAACCAAAAACTAGGGGCAAGGACCAATTTTTCAGTTTTTCAACCATTTTAATTTCCATTCTTAATAAATTTGTTTAAATTCGTATAGCTCATCGCAAATCCACATATTATTAGTTTTGAGCGGTGCACATTTCTCTGTTGTAATATAAATACAGTTATTAGCGATATCTTGGTAATTAGATATAGTCCCAATTAGTTCGCCATCGAGATGATTTGTAAATAACAAAATAGCACTGCTTTTCGAGCTATCAGTCAAAGAATCAGGTATTCGTTGAATACCATGTGTAATAGGCGAATAAGCACTTAACTCTTTTTGAAATTCAATTAACATATTTTCGTCGAAAACATCGATGTATTTCCATTTATTGTTAATGCTATATACACATTTACATACTAATTGCTGCATTAATATTGATGATACTAGTGCTAAAGCATTTTCTATTAAAATATCTATTTGTTGAAAGTCAATATTTTCTTCACTATAACTAGAAATATCTAATACTAGCATTTGGCTTGAATATCGCACTTTCTCGTCTTTTCTAAGTAAGAGCATGTCTCTTTTCGCCGAAAGCTTCCAGTTTACTTTTTTCAAAGGATCCCCTTGAACATATAATCTATGCTCGTATCCTGGAACACCTAAGCCATAATCTATAGACTGATCTGATTCCTCTTCGCTATCATCAAATCCAACAACATCACTTGCCGCTTTTAGTAAATCAGTAGGTGTATAATTAAGTGGAATATTTGGGTAAACGCACAATTTAATGTTAGGCTTGCTATCTGACAAGCATTTAATTTTATGAGTGAAAAGACCTAAATAGTCGGTTATCATCACCGACTCAATTTCAATAACAGCCTCCCCTGAATATTTAGCAGTAAGACTGGCTACTACTTCTTTAGAGGATTTTAAAAATGCCATTGAGATTTTATACGTGTTTACGTTATTTAAATCAATTTTAGAATTTTCTTTTAATTTAATAACTATATATGGAGATGGCAAAAAACTTGACTTAAAAATATTGATTTTAATATTAAACTTTTGCCCCTTTGATAATTCTTTTTCATCACAGTTAATACTAAAACTGATTTTTTTCTTAAGCATTAGCATATTAAGCTCAGATAAAATTACTGCTATGATTAATGTTGAGGCAATAAACACTCCTCCAAAACCATTAACATAATAAGCAGTGAAGCACGCCAATAATATGCATAATAGAAAACTTAATATGTGTTTCAAAATTTAAAACCTCTCAATTAATTAGTTGGAACAGCTACCGTTTTAAATACATCATTAATGGCAAAATTGCTATCTAAATATCTTGATTTTCCTTTAGAGGAAAGTATAATTCTGTGAGATAAAACACAGCCAACAATCTCTTTTACATCATCAGGAACAACATATTCCCTCCCCTGAATAAATGCAAAGGATTTTGCTGCCTTCATAAGTGCAATACTTCCACGTGGAGATGCACCGAGCTTTATAAATTCACTATTTCTTGTTGCATTTACGATATTTAAAATATAATACTTAATCTTATCAGAAATAAAGACATTGTTTGCCTCTTCCTTTAATCGCAAAACATCATTAATACTCATAACTGCACTCAGTTCTTTAAGTGGCTGGGATTTTTCAGACATATTAAGAATTTCAAGTTCTTGTTGCAAATTTGGATATCCTATGCTTATTTTCATTAAGAATCTATCTAGCTGTGCCTCTGGAAGATGAAATGTTCCATAAGTCTCTATGGGATTTTGGGTAGCAAGCGTCATAAATGGCTTAGGAAGCAAATAAGTTCTTCCGTCTAAACTAATCTGATTTTCTTCCATAATTTCTAACAAGCTTGATTGGGATTTTGGTGAAGCACGATTAATTTCATCAGCTAAAAGGAAATTACATATGGCAACACCTTGACGATATTCAAACTCTTTAGTTTCAGAATTCAACATTGTAAAGCCAACGATATCTGTTGGCATAATATCAGGGGTTAACTGAATTCTATTAAAAACACCATTAAGTGATTTTGCAAGCGCCGATACAAGCTGAGTTTTTCCAACACCAGGAACATCCTCAATAAGAACATGCCCTCCACTTAATAATGCAGTTATAACTTTTACTATAATTTCTTGTTTTCCTACAATAACCTTTTCTATATTATCAACAAGTTTTTTAACTTCAATATTCATAAAAACGTCCCTTCGTAAATACTTATATTTTTATATACATACACTAATATTTTAACTTATTTTGCAATATATGTCAACTAAATAGTAGATTTAATCAGCAAATAATTATTAAAAATCTTATTTTCCAAAATCTACATAAATAACTTTGCATATTAATCTTGCCAGTGCCCATAATTTCATTAACGAAATTATTAGGGAGAATATATATATGCAATATAATAAAGTACAAATAAGTGGAATAAACACTTCAGATTTAGTTGTTTTAAAAGAAAAAGAGAAAATGGAGTTATTAAAATTAGCACAAGCAGGGGACAAAATAGCAAAAGACAAGCTTATAATGGGAAATCTAAGGCTTGTCCTAAGTGTTATTCAACGCTTTGCAAATAGAGGAGAAAACTTTGATGATATTTTTCAAGTTGGTGTAATTGGGTTAATAAAATCGGTGGAAAACTTTAATACATCTCTTGATGTAAGGTTTTCCACCTACGCTGTTCCTATGATTATGGGAGAGGTCCGCCGGTATCTTAGAGATAACTCTGTTATAAAGGTTAGCAGGTCTATTAAAGACGTTGCATACAAGGCAATGCAGGCTAAAGAAAGACTAACAATTAAACATCAAAAAGAGCCAACGATTGATGAAATTGCGAAAGAAATTGATGTACCACGAGCCCAAGTTGTAACCGCACTCGAATCAATTAGTGACCCGATTTCATTATATGAGCCTGTCTTTTCCGACTCAGGTGATACGCTTTATGTGTTAGATCAAGTTGGTGACAAAAATGATGATGTATCATGGCTTGAAGAGCTATCATTAAAAGAAGCAATAGCAGCCCTATTACCACGAGAAAAGAAAATACTGAATCTAAGATTTTTCCAAGGAAAAACACAAGTAGAAGTAGCGAAAGCCATTGGTATATCTCAAGCTCAAGTATCAAGACTTGAAAAATGCGCCCTAGATAGAATTAAGAAAAACCTCTAGTTTTCTAGCATATTCTCTCAAGATTATCCTTAAGTGATTTAATTATTCTCTTTTCAAGACGAGATATATATGATTGTGATATTCCCACAACATCAGCAACCTCTTTTTG
>JAAZIT010000279.1 GCA_012800685.1 Clostridiales bacterium | reverse complement strand
TAATTCTTGTATAAACATTATCTATTTTTACAAGCCTGCAAATATCCTTTAAATGTGTGTTTCGTGGAAGCTTGCACTTTTTTAAATCATAGATAAAATTTAGATACTCCTTAACAGTCATATCCATATATAGTGGTGGCTGTTCTGGAAGATATCCAATTTTTGATTTAGCTTTAATTGGATCTTCTAAAATATCTATTCCGTCAATTAGTGCTTTTCCATCTGTTGAGGAAATATATCCAGTTAGAATATTCATGGTTGTAGACTTTCCTGCACCATTTGGCCCTAGAAACCCTAGTATTTCGCCACTATCCGCTTTAAATGAAATTCCGTCAACGGCTTTTTTGTCACCAAAGTGCTTCGAAAGATTTACTACTTCTATCATTTTAAAGACCTCGCTTTAGCTTTAACATTAAATATTATAGCTTAAGCTTTCCTTTCCGTTAGAATTTAAATATCAGTTTTCACATTTACAAAAAATTTTATCATTTTAATGTGATAGCTATGTGATGATTTAAGATAATTTTTCAATACCCTTTTTAATTCTAGCTATTGTATCGTCTTTTCCAAGAATTACACAAAGCTCAATACCACCACCCGGTGTAAATGCTTTACCTGAAGCAGCAACTCTTAGTGGCCACAAGATAATCCCGTTTTTAACCTCAAGCTTAGCAATCAGCTCAAAAAGTGCAGTGTGGATATTATCCTTTGTCCAGTCCTCAACAGCCTCTAATACAGGAAGAATTTCCTTTAAAGATGTTAGTGAGTTTTCTTCGTTGGTTTTCATTTTCTTATGGCAATAAAGTGCGTTATCATATTCTGGCAAAGAGTCTATAAAGTCAATTTGCTCTGGAATTTCAGTAAACAGCTCAGTACGTGGTTGTAAAAGCTCAGCAATTTCCATTAAGTCTATATCCTCACGCTTTATAGCTTGTTTAATGTAAGGCATTGCATATCCAGCATACTCATCAAGAGGAAGCTTTCTAATATACTCACCGTTTATAGCCCTAAGCTTAGCAGAATCAAATATTGCAGGTGACTTTGAAAGTCCGTTAATGTCAAACTCTTCAATAAGCTCGTCCATTGTAAATATTTCCTGCTCACCCTTTGGAGCCCAACCTAAAAGTGCAATATAGTTTATAACAGCCTCTGTCAAATAGCCCTTTTCCATTAAATCTTGATATGAGGCATCACCGTCACGCTTTGAAAGCTTATGCTGTTTGTCCTTCATAATATGTTCAACATGAATATATTTTGGAACTTCCCAACCAAATGCATTATAAAGAAGATTATACTTTGGTGAAGAAGAAAGATACTCATTTCCTCTAACAACATGGGTTATTCCCATTAAATGATCGTCAACAACATTAGCAAAGTTATATGTTGGCATTCCATCTGTCTTAATCAGAACTTGGTCATCAAGAGTAGAGCATTCTACGGTAATATCACCGTAAAGCTCGTCATGAAACGTAATTGTTCCGTCCTTTGGAACTCTCTGTCTAATAATATAAGGAACTCCAGCATTTAGCTTTTCTTCAATCTCTTCTTTTGATAAATCACGGCAATGTCTATCGTACATAGGCATAATTCCACTTGCTTCTTGAATAGCTCTAACCTCGTCAAGTCTTTCCTTATTACAGAAACAATAGTAAGCCTCGCCCTTTTCAACTAAATCAAGAGCATATTTTTTAAACATTCCCATTCTTTCAGACTGAACGTATGGTCCAACTGGGCCACCAATATCAGGACCTTCATCCCAATTTAAACCACAGTCACGGAGAGTTTCATAGATAACATCAGTTGCCCCCTCCACTAGACGCCCTTGGTCTGTATCTTCAATTCGGAGAATAAAATCTCCTCCATTTTTCTTTGCAATAATATAGGTAAATAGCGCTGTACGAAGATTTCCGATATGCATATACCCTGTTGGTGATGGTGCAAATCTTGTTCTAACCTTATTCATTGAAATCTGTCCTTTCGTAATAAACTTTATATTTTAAAATAATTAATCGTGTTTCGTGTGTCGCTTGCAATCTGATTTTTTAATACATCAATACTATTAAATTTAGTCTCTGGACGAAGAAATTTATATAATTTAAGTTGTATAATTTCTCCATACAAATCCCCCTCATAGTCAACTATAAAGGTTTCGGCTAGAGGAGCAGTTTTAATGTTAACAGTAGGCTTTATACCCACATTTGTCACACCTATGTGCCACTTGTCGCCAATAAGTACCTTTGAACAATAAACCCCAAACCTCGGAATAACCTGTCCCTTAGGAATAATTTGGTTTATTGTAGGGAAATTCCACGTTCTTCCCATACGAGTACCGTGCATTACCTCAAGCTCAAAACCAAAATGATAACCTAGCATCTCATTGGCTTTTTCCACATCTCCATGTCGGATAAGCTGTCGGATAATTGTTGAGGAAATAACATCACCATGAAATAATGTAAAGTCAAGCACTTTAACCTCAATGCCATATTTTTGGCAAATGGTTATAAGACTTTTGCTGTCACCTAAAGCTCCCTTTCCAAATCGGAAATTTTCACCACAAACGGCAACCCCTGCGTTAAGTCTTTTTAGCAAAATCTCTTTTACAAATTTCTCTGCTGGTATATTTTTAAATTCTGAAAAATCTGGGGAAAATATGTAGTCGATCCCAAATTCCTCAAACTTTTCAAATTTTAAATCGTCAGAAAGTAAAGCCTCGAGTCTTCCATCTTTTTTCTTGGAAGAAACTGAACTTGATTTAAAGGTGAAAACAGCGGACTTATATCCCTTTGATTTAAAGCTGTTTGCACAATTTATAACTGCCTGATGTCCTTGGTGAACTCCGTCAAAAATCCCCAAAGCAACAGCAGTTTTTTTCTCAGGGATATAATCGTTATTTGTAATATTAATCAATCATAATCCCCTCCATTTTAATTAATAGAAATTTTTAAGACTTCTAAAAAGCTTTTCGTCCTCTTCTGACTCATCTAAATGTCCTATTCCTAAAAATTCATTGTCAAAGCCATAAATCCTAAATATTTTACCTTGATAGTTTTTTTCTTCATCAAGATAAACCTGATTTGGATATAGCTTAACACCATTTTTATATAACTTAGTCTCGTACTCTTTCAAGGTTATTTTATCATAAACCATAAAGGCTTTGTCAATAGGTATAAAAATTTTATCTAGCTCGTTTTTTTCGACTGCCCTCTGAATTTCATTTAATGTAAAAGCATTATTAATGTTAAAACCAGATGAAAGCGTTCTAACTAACGCCGTCATCATAGCTCCGCAACCCAAAATTTCGCCTATGTCGTCTATTATTGAACGTACATAAGTACCCTTTCGGCACATTATTTCTATAACCCCACTCTGATTTTTTTCATCAAATTCGGTTATCTCAACGCTATCAACGACTATTTTTCGAGGCTGCCTTTCAACAGTTTGTCCACTTCTAGCAAGCTCGTAAAGCTTTTTTCCGCCTATCTTTACCGCCGAATACATAGGTGGAATCTGCATAGTTTCACCTAGAAAGCTTGTTGTGGCTTTTATTAAAGTATTTAAATTAACATTTGATGGTTTTTCAGATAGAATTTTTCCTGTACAATCAAGTGTATCTGTTGTTACACCTAGCTGAAAGCCTGCTATATAACCTTTTCTGTCATCTGGTAGAATGTCGCATGCCTTTGCTGATTTTCCAATAAAAACAGGGAGCACTCCTTGAGCCATTGGGTCTAAAGTTCCCCCATGCCCAATACGCTTTTCACGCAATATTCCTCTAAGCTTTGCCACCACATCAAATGATGTCCAGCCTTTTTCCTTATTTACAATTATTATTCCATTCACTTTTTTGTATCCTTGTAAATATTTTCAACCTCTGAAATAACAAGCCTTTTAACCTCTTCTAATGTACCTTTAATCTCACATCCAGCAGCTCTTATGTGTCCGCCGCCACCGAATTTATTACAGAATTTTGATGCGTCTATGTTTTCAGTTGTTCTTACTGAAAGCTTAAAAACTGCTTCATGACGCTGTTTAATAGTTATTCCTATTTCAACACCCTCGACCTGTAAAGGCACTGAAGCAAGCCCCTCAAATTCAGAAGGACTCATTCCACTTTCGTTCATTAGATTTGTAGTAATAGTAATTATTGCACACCTGTCATCAAAATAATATTCCATATTATTAGTAACGGTTTGCTCAACCTCTATTCTAGCTCGACTTTTAACATCAAACATTTTTCTGTTTATTATTGCAAAATCAATGTTATATTTCATAAGCTCAGCACAAGCAATATGTGCGGCTGGAGTAGTGTTTTCAAACTTGAAACACCCTGTGTCAGTGGCTATTCCTGTATATAGACATCTTGCAATCTGTCTGTCAATAGTTACGTTCATGTATTTAAAAAGCTCATATATAATTAAACAAGCCGCCGACGCACTTGCGTTTACATAAGTATATTTTGCAAAATACTTGTTTGACAAATGGTGGTCGATACACAAATCTATCCTACCGTCTTCACAATATTCAGAAAGCCGGCTCCCAATAAGCTGGGTGTCAGCAATGTCAACAGCAATAACTGTCTTTTCCTCAAAATCCTGAATATAATATCCTTCGTAAAGAAAGTCATATCTTTCTGGAAATTCTTCAGCGTTAATAACATTTGCCTTTTTTCCAATAGAACGCAAGTAATAGCATAGCGCAAAGCCTGCCCCCAAGGTATCCCCATCTGGGCCCTTGTGAGTAAGGATTGTTACGTTATCACATGACTGCAAAAAGCTTTTAATTTTTGCAAAATCCATAATTTCTCCTTCTGCTACTCTTCGTCAATGTTATCTTTGTCCACATTGTTTTTGTCTGAAACTTCTTTTAAAATCTTGTTTATTTCAACTGAATGCTCAACGGAGTTGTCAGGAATAAACTTAAGCTCAGGACATTTTTTTAGCTTTAAAATATTTGATATGTCACGCTTTATTATTCCTTTTGCACTTTCAAGTCCCATTACGGCTTCTTTCGCTTTTTCAAAACCGTCAAAGCTTGAAATGTATATTTTAGCATGGGAACCGTCACTAGCCACATCACAGCGTACTACTGTTAGGGCAAGACCACCATGTAAACGTGGGTCTTTTAACTCACGCATTTTTGCTGAAACAATTCTACGAATATCTTCGCTCATTCTTCCTGCTCTAATACTTGCCATAATTTCTCCTTTTCTCAAAAGCTATTGCGTATGATTTAACAGCCACAAAAAACTTTTTAACTTGTATTTACAAGGCTAAAACAGCCAACTTGTATTCTACAAGCTTTGCCAAAAGGCATGCTGTCTATCCTTATTTATTGTTAACATAATTAGTCATGATATTGTTCAAGGATATATGATTCAAAAATATCCCCCTCACGATAATCGTTAAATTTCTCAAGAGTAATACCACATTCATAGCCTGCTGCAACATCCTTTTGGTCGTCCTTAAATCTCTTAAGGCTTGACATTTTATCATCAGCGATGATAATTCCGTCACGAACAATTCTAATTAAATCGTTACGTGCAACCTTTCCGTCGAGAACGTAACAACCTGCAACCTGTCCAACGTTTGTAATCTTATAAACTTGACGAACTTCTATTCTTGCATGCTCAACCTCTCTAAACTTAGGAGCTAGCATACCCTTCATAGCTGTTGAAATTTCTTCAATTGCATCATAGATAATTCTGTATAAACGAATGTCAACTCCATCAGCGTCGGCACTGCTCTTAGCAACTGGGTCTGGACGAACATTAAAGCCTACAATAATAGCATTCGATGCACTAGCAAGCATTACGTCGCTTTCAGATACAGCACCAACACCACCATGGATAACCTTAACCCTAACCTCTTCATTTGAAATCTTTTCGAGGCTTTGTTTAACAGCTTCAACTGAACCTTGAACGTCAGCCTTAACGATAATAGGAAGCTCTTTCATTTCGCCCTCTGAAATTTGACTAAACAAGTTATCAAGAGTAACCTTTTGATATAGGCTAAATATTTCTTCCTTAGCTTTATATTTTCTTTGATCAACAAGCTCTTTAGCAAGTCTCTCATCTTCAACCGCATTGAAAATATCACCGGCAGATGGAACTTCGCCCAAGCCTGTAATCTCAACTGGACAGCTAGGTCCTGCTTCTGAAACTGCTTCGCCTCTATCGTTTGTCATAGTTCTAACATGCCCGATAGCTGTTCCAGCAATAATTACATCGCCAGATTTAAGCGTTCCGTTTTGAACCAAAATAGTAGCAATTGGGCCTTTACCTTTATCAAGTCTTGCCTCGATAACTGTTCCCTTAGCAAGTCTATTTGGATTAGCCTTAAGTTCCTTAACCTCTGAAATTAGAAGTACATTTTCTAAAAGTTCGTCGATTCCCATGCCCGTTTTAGCTGAAACTGGAATAGCAATTACATCGCCACCCCATTCTTCAACAACAAGTCCATGCTCTGTAAGCTCTTGTTTAATTTTTTCTGGGTTTGCTGTTGGTTTATCCATTTTGTTAATAGCAACAATTATTGAAACGCCAGCAGCCTTTGCGTGATTTATAGATTCAATTGTTTGAGGCATAATTCCATCATCAGCCGCAACCACAAGAATTGCAATGTCTGTAATATCAGCACCTCTAGCACGCATTGAAGTGAACGCTTCATGTCCTGGCGTATCAAGGAATGTCATGCTCTTGCCTTCGTTCTGGATTTGGTAGGCACCAATGTGCTGTGTGATACCGCCAGCCTCGCCATCAGCAATCTTAGCATTTCTTATTCTATCAAGAATTGAAGTTTTACCATGGTCAACGTGTCC
>JAAZIT010000278.1 GCA_012800685.1 Clostridiales bacterium | reverse complement strand
TAATGGTATCAACCAAAAGCATTTTTCCTGGACTAAGCCTTGCTTTTTTAACAATCTTCTCTGCCGGAATATCTATACAGCCAACCTCAGATGAAAGAATAAGAAAATTGTCATCTGTTATATAATATCTTGACGGTCTTAATCCGTTTCTGTCAAGAACTGCTCCTAAAACATCTCCGTCCGAAAATAAAATTGAAGCTGGGCCATCCCATGGTTCCATCATTGTTGCATAGTATTGATAAAAATCACGTTTTTGCTGTGACATAGCCCTGTTGTTTTCCCACGGCTCTGGAATTGTAATCATTACAGCTAAAGGAAGTGGAACACCTGACATTAACATAAATTCTAAAGCGTTATCAAGCCTTGCCGAGTCTGAACCGTTAACATCAATGGTCGGAAAAATCTTGTACATTTCGTCCTTTAACACATCACAATAAACCGTCTCTTCACGAGCAAGCATTTTATCGGCGTTTCCTGTAATAGTATTAATCTCACCATTGTGTACTATAAATCTATTAGGGTGTGCTCTTTGCCAACTTGGGTTTGTGTTAGTTGAAAATCGAGAATGAACAGTTGCAATTGCAGATGTATAATTTTCACTTTGCAAATCATAAAAAAATCTTCTTAGCTCATTTACCAAAAACATTCCCTTATACACAATTGTACGGCTTGAAAGCGAAACAACATATGTTATTTCATTTGAATGTTCAAATATACGCCTTGCTATATAAAGCCTTCTGTCAAAATCTAAGCCCCTTGGACAGTTATCAGGTCTTTCTACAAAGCCCTGCATAATGAAAGGCATACTTTCTTTTGCTTTCCTTCCTAGAATCGACGGGTTAGTAGGAACTGTCCTCCAGCCTAAGAACTTCATGTTTTCTTTAGCAACTATTATCTCAAAGAGTTTTTTTGCTTGATTCCTTTTTAATTCGTCTTGTGGAAAGAAAAACACTCCTATACCATAATCACGTTCGTCACCAATTGAAAAGCCTAAGCTAGCAGTCTCATCTTTAAAAAACTGGTGGGATATCTGAACTAAAATGCCCACACCGTCGCCAGTTTCTCCTCCAGAATCTTTTCCTGCACGATGCTCTAGGTTTTCAACAATTTTTAATGCATTTTCAACAACCTGACGTGACTTTATCCCCTTAATGTTCACAACAGAACCTATACCGCAATTGTCGTGCTCAAATTTTGGATTATAAAGCCCTTGCTCCTCGAATGGCATTTGATTTCTAAAGTTATCCATATAATCACTCCCACTTATATTATTGATAATTATTACCTTTAATTATACCCCTCATTATGGTATTATCCCTAAAATAATAAAAGGCATTCGTCAAGCAGGGAATAAAATCCCGTCAACGAACACCTTTGTTCCAAATAATATTAACATGACATTATTTCTTTGTCAAGTGTTTTTGAAATATTTTTTATATGAAGTTTCAAAATCAATAACTTTATATCGTCATCTTACATAATTTTAATTGGTTTTGCAGGAAATCAATTAGATAATTTCATATTTTGTATGATTATTTATTTAATCGTATTTTACATATTAGATAATAATCTTTATTTTCTTACAGCCTGTTTTCCTTAAAATGTAAACTAGATATTTTCAAATTATCTCAAGCAGGAAGATTGCCTAAAGTTCATTTGACACTAGGCTTTTGTTTTGTGCGTTTTAACAAAAAGAATAAAATTAATACAATTTTTCTTGACAAATCCATTTTTGATATATATACTAAGTATTGTAAACAGCAAAGACGCTGCGAACGTTTTTCGTTCGTAGTGTCTTTTTTATTGATACTAGAATTTTGACATTTCTTTGTTAAGGTCTAAAATTAGTGTCTTTAAATATATTTTAAATGGGAGGATTTTTAATGAGTACTATTCCAGAAATTTTTGGCTGTGATGTTTTTAATTTAAAAACAATGAAAGAGAAATTGCCAAAAGACACTTACAAAGCAGTTCTTAAGACTATCGACAAAGGGGACCATCTTGAAATAGAGGTTGCCAACATAGTTGCAAATGCTATGAAAAACTGGGCTGTAGATAAGGGTGCTACCCATTACACACACTGGTTCCAACCTATGACAGGTATCACTGCTGAAAAGCATGACGGATTTATTACCCCAACTGCTGACGGTGAGGTTATAATGGAATTTTCAGGAAAAGAACTTATTAAAGGCGAGCCTGACGCTTCTTCATTCCCATCTGGTGGATTAAGAGCAACCTTTGAAGCAAGAGGTTATACTGCTTGGGATCCAACTTCTTTTGCTTTTATAAAAAACGAAACATTATGTATTCCTACCGCATTTTGTTCTTACAGCGGTGAGGCATTAGATAAAAAAACCCCTCTGCTACGTTCAATGGCTGCAATTAACACTTCGTCGATGAGAGTACTAAAGCTTTTTGGAAGCAAGTCAAATAGAGTTATTTCAATGGTTGGTCCAGAACAGGAATACTTTTTAATTGATAGAAAAATGTATGCAAAGAGAAAAGACCTAATTTATACTGGAAAAACACTTTATGGTGCTCCAGCCCCAAAGGGACAAGAGCTTGACGATCACTACTTTGGTACAATTAAAACTAGAGTTAGTGCATATATGGCGGATCTAGACGAAGCACTTTGGAAGCTTGGTGTTGTTGCTAAAACAAAGCACAACGAGGTTGCTCCAACTCAGCATGAGCTAGCTCCAGTCTACAACACAACAAACATTGCTACCGACCACAATCAGTTAACTATGGAACTCATGAAGAGAACAGCTAGAAAGCATGACTTTAAATGTCTTCTTCACGAAAAACCATTTGCTGGTATTAATGGTTCGGGAAAGCACAACAACTGGTCAATTGCTACAAATAAGGGTAGAAATCTTCTTGAGCCTGGCAATACTCCAGCTGAAAATGCACAGTTTTTAACCTTTCTCGCTGCAATAGTTAAAGCTGTTAATGATTATCAGGATATTCTTAGGGCTTGTGTTGCTACCGCTGGAAACGACCACAGACTTGGTGCTAATGAAGCCCCTCCTGCTATTATTTCGATATTCCTAGGCGATGAGTTGACAGAAATTATAGAAGCAATTGTTAAAGGGAAATCATATAAGGGGCACGGCGCTGACAACATGGAAATTGGTGTTGACATTCTCCCATCTTTTCCAAAAGATACAACTGATAGAAATAGGACATCACCATTCGCATTTACTGGAAACAAGTTTGAATTTAGAATGCCTGGTTCTAAGCTTTCAGTTGCTGGTCCAAATACAATTATTAACACTATCGTTGCCGAAACCCTTGACGGCTTCTACGAACAGCTTAAGGACGCAGACAACTTTCAAGAAGCTTTGGATTCGCTTATTAAGAGAACCTTTAGTGAAAACATGAATATTATTTTTAACGGTGACGGTTATAGTGACGAGTGGCCAATTGAAGCTGAAAAGAGAGGTTTATTAAATCTAAGATCAGCTCCTGAAGCTATTCCTTACTTTGTTGCTCCAAAGAACCTAAGGGTATTTGAAAAGCATGGTGTATATACTAATACAGAGCTTTATTCGAGAGTAGATATTTTACTTGAAGAATATTCTAAAATTATTAACATTGAGGCACTAACAATGATTGACATAGCTAAAAAGGATATTCTACCTGCTGTTTCATCGTATGTTAAAGAGCTTGCTAAAACAGCTAAGCTGTCTAAAGAATGTGGTGCAGAAGCTATATTTGAAACTGATATGGTTAAGAACCTTTCATCACTTACAGCCGATATGTACGCTAAAATGAAATCACTTGAAGATGTAATTTTGACTTCACACGATATCGACGACGACCAAGAGCTTGCTAACTATTTCCATGATACAGTTTTTGTTTCAATGCAAGAGCTTCGTTGTGTAGCTGATCAGGTTGAAGCCCTAGTTGGAGAAAAATATTGGCCATACCCAACATACGGTCAAATTCTATTTTATACCTAACAATTAGTTTTTTAGGGAAAACTTAGTATTTATACTTTTTCTAACCAGTTTTATATTAATAAGATATACCCTAAATAAATTCTAACGTGATTCCGCACTTATTTTAATTAAATATTATGTTTATTGTAAACGCACCTAGTTTTAAATAACTTGGTGCGTTTTATGTGTGTATTTTTTTAGTGATTTATTAAATTATTATTAATCATATATTTCCTAGAATTATTATATTTACATTAATTGTAAATATAATAATATTCTATTACTTATTTCAAAAATTTGTATGATTTTCAACATTTTTCCTATAAAAGTCTTGAAATGTTAATACTCTTCAAGTATAATGAATCTACTAAAAAGAACTGGGGGTATAGATGATATGCGATCAAGACATAGCTTAGGTATACTTTTTATATCTTGTTTTATTCTTCCTGTAATTATAATTCTTTCATATCTTAACTATCAAAATAAAGAAAACTATATTAATGGAAAAGAAGATGCCCTTAATAAAAACTTTTCTTCCGTAGAAGCTCAGCTGTCAATGCTTTTTAATGAAATGGCAAGCACTGGCGGGAGCATTTCCAAATCCGAGACAATAAAAGAATACTTAACAGATCCAAAGGACGAGATTGCTAACTTAAATGTTTCTTGTGCACTCGACACCTTAGTATCCCAAAATGATGCTTTAAACCACATAGCTATTTATGATAAAAGTGGCATACTCATGCCAGTATCAACAAGCTTTGTTGATGGTGATTACCCTAACATCGCTACTGAAAGCATGAATTATGATATCGATGCTAACAACGGATTCACTAACATTAACAAATATCAGATAAAGGGCTCTAGAGTTAACTTTATTAGTTATATATGTAGGATAAGTGATGGCAATACACTTCTTGGTTATTGCGTTGAATACTATGATTTATCTCATATAACTAAGATTCTTTCAAATATTTCAAGCACCTCTGGATTTGAGATAATGTTAACTGATTATAACGGAAATCTAATACAAACATCTTATGAGAATATTATTCCATATACTGAACATCTAAAATATAATAATGTTACAGAAGCTTTTCAAAATGCATCTAATAATTCTTCAACAAAGCTAACAGAATACAACTTTAAATACAACACCGGAAACAACTTAATAGCAAGTCAAAGTTTATCTATTACCAAAAATAAAGCTGGTAATACATGGGGTGTTATCATGACCACTACCATGGAACAATTTATGCTAGAATATAATGAAATTAAAAACGATAATAACAGATTTGTTATTCCAGTATTTATAATATTTATAATTGCTGGAGCCATCTATATTTTCATTTACACATAACCAATTAATAAGTTAAATAATACTTTAATAAAATATATATCTGGAGACAGGGCTGCACGATTTAATAGTAATGGTAAAAATGATGTAGTTAGAATTGGCAACACCGTTAACAGGGTTTTCAGTGATTTAGAAGAAATTACCGAGCTTTACAATCTTATAATTAATATGACGGATAACATAATTTTTGAATACAACGTAAAGAAAAACACTGTTGTTTTTAGTAACAATTTTAATTCTAAGTTTAGTTTTAGGGCAAAAACTCAAAAATTTTCTGATTGTTTTTTTGCAAATGCAGTTGTACACCGAAAAGAAAATTTACAGTTTCAAGAGTTTATTAGTAAAATGTTAACTGGGGTATCTGTTCAAGATGAATTTAGATTTAAAACACTCTATAATGATTATGCATGGTACATTTTAAGATGCGCAAGCATAAAGGATTCTGAAGATAACATTACGAAAATTGTCGGAGCAATGATTGATATTGACCGTGCGAAACGAAGAGAAGACGGCTTAAGTAAAAAGGCAAACTATGACTCACTTACTAAAATATTTAACAGAGTTACATTTGAGCTAACATTATTAAACGAAATTGAACTTTCTCAAATGCGAAAATACAGAATAGCTGTTCTGTTTATAGATATTGATGATTTCAAATTTTACAATAACGATTATGGGCACGCACTTGGGGATGAGGTTCTTGTTTTCATAGGCGAAACGTTAAAAGAGCTTGTTGGGCATAATGGCTTTGCAGGGCGTTATGGCGGTGATGAGTTTGTCATCTGTTACAATGAAAATCCTAATGGTTTAAGTAGCGGAGGTTTTGCACAGAAAATAATTAATAAGCTTGGTGAGGGCTTTAAATCAAAACTTATTGATAAGCATTTTACAGTTAGCTGTAGTATTGGTATTGCATACAGCGATACTACTGGCGAGATTGATAGTATTATTAAAGACGCTGACGAAGCTATGTACAACGTTAAAAAGACAGGAAAATCTGGTTATACATACTACTCAATTCCAAGAGAAGACTAATAAATATTTTTGCGACTGAATTAATTTCGGTCGCATCTTTATGTCTTAATTAAGAATTGTCAGACAAATTACTTAAATTTCCCCTTTTACCAGCTTAACCTAAAATTATTCAATTTTTGTATTTTAATCAACTAGAAACACATAATAAAATAAACACATTATTTGATTATATTGTATGAGTATACAAATTATTGCAAAAACCCTTTAGGTTTTTTTATATGTTAACGCTTGCATTTTCTACGAATTGGGTATATAATATCATTATACTAGGAATTATAGACAAACAGATGTAATTTTACCGTTTGAAAGGATGAAATAAATGGAAAAACGTTTTGTTTATGCAGATAATGCTGCAACAACAAAAGTATCTGACCGTGCATTTAAGGCTGCATTACCTTATTTTCAAGAACAGTATGGTAACGCTTCAAGCATTTATATGATAGGTCAAAACTCAGCAAAAGTAATTTTAAAAGCTAGAGAGCAGGTAGCTAACGCTATCGGCGCTAAGATAAATGAAATCTACTTTACCAGTGGTGGCTCTGAATCAGACAACTGGGCAATTAAAGGAATGGCTGAAAACGGCGAAAGAAGAGGAAAAAAGCATATTATTACTTCTTGCTTTGAGCATCACGCTGTTCTTCATACCTGCCAGTACCTTGAAAAAAGAGGCTTTGAGGTAACATATTTGCCTGTTTCTGATAAAGGCTTGATATCTGTTGAGGATTTCAAAAACGCACTTAGAGATGATACTTGTTTGGCAACAATTATGCTTGCAAACAATGAAATAGGCACTATCCAACCAATTGAAGAATTTGCTGCAATTTGTAAGGAAAGAAAGATACCTTTTCACACTGATGCGGTACAAGCTATTGGAGTTGTTCCAATAGATGTAAAGGCTATGAGAGTTGATATGCTATCACTTTCAGGACATAAAATTCACGCACCTAAGGGTATTGGTGCTTTATATATTAGAGGTGGAATTATGATTCCAAACCTAATTCATGGCGGAGCACAAGAACGTAGCAAAAGAGCTGGAACTGAAAATCTTCCATCAATTGTTGCATTTGGAGAGGCTATTACAGCTGCAGTTGAGAATATGCCTGAAAAGATAGCAAAAATTTCTGTAATGAGGGACAAGCTTATTAATGGAATACTAAAAATAAAAGAAACACGTCTTAATGGCGATGCTGATAAACGTCTTTGCGGAAACGTAAATATATCAATCAGAGGCATTGAGGGTGAATCACTTTTGTTATCTCTTGACATAATGGGAATTTGTGCATCATCAGGAAGTGCTTGCACCTCTGGCTCACTAGACCCTTCACACGTTCTTCTTGCACTTGGACTTCCTCATGAGATTGCTCATGGCTCTCTAAGACTTTCAATTAGTAATGAAACCACCGACGAGGATGTAGATTATATTCTTGAGTGTGTCCCACAGGTTGTAAAAAAACTTAGAGCTATGTCACCACTTTGGGAAAGAATTTGCAAAGAAGAAGGCATTTCAGATTAATAAATTAAATTTAGAATAGGAAGATATATCATGGGACAGTTAGGCGAGCTTTTTGACGGATATTCAGCTGAAGATGATCTTAGAAAAAACATTGAGACTCAACTTACTGACATGGGATATCTAGTAAACACTGATTTTAAACTTGTGGTTTCAACAGTTACAAAACACGATGAAAATGGCACTATCATTACTGGTAGTGTTGACATTGGCTCTGTAAACGTTGGGGACACAGTTGAAATAAAAACCGAAGATGCGGTTTTAACGGCATCAGTTTCCCAAATCACTATGTTTAACATGCCCTTTAACGAGGCTGTTGCAGGTGATAATGTAAGCATTATATTTGATAACATTGAAAGCTCTAAAATTTCAATCGGCAATGTTATTTCAAAAAAATAGTTTAAATAGTTATAGTAAAGGAATGGTATAAATGATTTATAGCGAAAAGGTAATGGACCATTTTGCTAACCCTAGAAACGTAGGGGAAATTGCAGATGCTGACGGCATAGGCGAGGTTGGAAATGCAAAATGCGGCGATATAATGAAAATGTATTTAAAGGTTAACAACGGAATTATTGAAGACATTAAATTTAAAACCTTTGGTTGTGGTGCGGCGGTTGCAACATCATCAATTGCCACAGAGCTTATTAAGGGTAAAAGCATTGAGGAAGCTCTAAAGCTTACAAACAAGGCTGTTGTTGAGGCTCTTGATGGTTTACCACCAGCAAAGCTACACTGCTCTGTTCTTGCCGAACAAGCAATGAAGGCTGCTATTGGTGACTATTATGCAAAGCAAGGCATTGACCCAACTCCAATAGTTGGTGAAATAGCTGACTGTCACGGCTGTGAGGGCTGTCACTAGATTCTTATAAAAAACTTAAAACAGGTAGATAAATTCTGCCTGTTTTTTCATTACTAGATTTCAGGGTTGCAGGATTTAAAATGATATGATATAATTAAATCTAAATAATTTATAGGCAAAATTAAAAGGTTAGATATTTGTACTTGCTGTTGTTTCAGGCAATTCCTACACCTTATAAGCTTGTGTCAAAGTATAAACTAAAAAGCTTTGGGAATAAGCACGAAAGCAGCCTTAAATTTAACTAATTATTTAATAGAAAGCTAAACTACTAGCTTATATTTTATACACACGAAAGGGAGAATTAGTTTGTCTCAAAATAAAAAGGTTTTAGTCGCAATGAGTTGCGGAGTTGATTCATCAACGGCAGTAAAGCTTTTGCAGGATCAAGGATATAAGGTTTCTGGCGCAACTATGAAGCTTTATTCAAACGATGATTTAATGTTAGAGAAAACAAAAACTTGCTGTGCCCTTAATGATGTTGAGGACGCAAAATATGTTGCATACAAACTGGATATTCAATTTTACATTTTTAACTTTCAAGATGATTTTTCAGAAAATGTTATGGATGTTTTTGTTAACACTTATCTAAATGGAGGAACTCCAAACCCATGTGTTGACTGCAACAAAAAAATGAAATTTGAACGTTTCCTAAAACGTGCTGAGGAGCTTGATTATAATTTTATCGCAACTGGGCACTACGTTCAAAAGGAATTTGACAAAGAAAGTGGACGGTGGCTTTTAAAGCGCTCTTTGGACACAAAAAAAGACCAAAGCTATGTTCTCTATGGACTAACTCAACATCAGTTGGAGCATACAATTTTTCCTTGTGGGAATCTTCCAAAAGAGAAAATAAGAATTATTGCTGAAGAAAATAAGCTCCTTAACGCAAATAAACCAGACAGTCAAGATATTTGTTTTGTCCCAGACGGAGATTATGCAAGCTTTATTGAAAAACGAACTGGCACTTCCTCCCCAAAGGGCGAAATGGTGCTTTTAGACGGAACTGTCTTAGGACAGCACAACGGACTTATACGATACACAATTGGGCAACGAAGAGGCTTGGGTGTTTCTTATAGCCAGCCTTTGTTTGTTATTGAGAAGGATATAGAAAACAACAGGATTATTCTAGGCACACAAGAACAGCTTTTTAGAACAAGTCTAGTTGCATCGGATGTAAACTTCATATCTTTTGAAACACTAACCCACCCTATTGAGGTGACTGCGCAAACAAGATATCACCAACTTGACACCCCTGCTACCATATCCCCCCTAGATGACGGAAAGGTTTTGGTAGAATTTAAAGAACCAAAGAGTGCCATATCAAAAGGACAAGCAGTTGTTTTTTACAATGGTGAATATGTTGTTGGTGGCGGAACAATCGAATAATAAAAGTGGCTGACATTTTGGTGTCAGCCACTTTTATATTTAATATATACCCTTTTGAGAGTTATTTTTTCTTAACAATAACTATTATAATAACAGCAATAATTACAACTCCAGCACCTATTCCGCAGTAAAGAAGAATATTGTTATCTTTATCTGAATCAGCCTTTGAGCTTTCATTTGAAGAATCTTTTGAAGATGTATCAACCTTTGATGAATCGTCCTTAGATGAATCCTCACCAGATGAGTCGTCTAGTGATGAATCAGGCTCTGAAGAATCAGTATCAGGTGTTCCATATGTATTAACTACAACCTCTTGCTCACCTTCTCTATCAGTTGGAAGACCACTTACTGTAAACTTGATTGTACATTTTTCAATCCAAGTTTCTTCTGAATCTGTATTTAGACTAAAATTCCCCCATGAGTTCATACACTTAACAACAACTGTGTCATAGTCCATAAGGCTTTGATCGTTTTTCTCTTTCACAGGTACAAGCTCATCGGTTGGTTTATATGTTTTATCATCATAAATGAACTCGTCAATTACAATATTAAAATCCTCATTTGTCTCGCCATACTTTTCAAAATCAAGCTCTGTATCAACGGAAACAAAGCCTACATATGAGTTTTCATAGTCATCGC
>JAAZIT010000277.1 GCA_012800685.1 Clostridiales bacterium | reverse complement strand
ATGAGGGCAATCTGGAATGGGTAGATATTAATGATGTGCTAAAACTTGATATGCCTTATACCTCAAAATATTGTCTAAGTCATTATTTACAATCTGATAGCACCGATGAAAATATTTTTTGTGGTGTAGCAACTGAAGAAGGCGTGGATTGGTCGAAGCTTCATTATTTTTAAAGTAAACTTATGCTTAAACCCTAACAATTTATTAAAACAAGTCGATTAACTTAAAATATTCGACTTGTTTGTTTTTTTGTGTTATAATAATAAAGTTAGAAACAATAAAATGAGGGTGAAATATAAGTTGACACAATTTAAAATATAATTTATGGAAGGACTAATCAAATGAATTTAGAATTACAAGACAAGGTAGTAATGGTAACTGGCTCAACAGGTGGTATTGGAGAAGCTATAACTCGTGCTTTTGCAGCTGAGGGGTGCAAGCTCGCAATTTCCTCCACAAAACAAGAAAAGCTTGACAAATTGCTGTTAACACTTGATATTCCTAGGGAGCGTCTTTTAACTTTCGTTGTTGACGTAACTGTAGAAGACCAAGTTGCTAACATGGTTGAAAAAACCATCGAACACTTCGGCTCACTTGATGTACAGGTTAATAATGCTGGATATGAGGGCGAGGCTGCACCAGTAACTGAACAAACTTACGAAAGATTTATGGCAGTATACAACATTAACATTTTTGGACCAATGTACGGAATGAAATATGCTTGTCGCCAAATGATTAAGCAAGGTAGCGGTGCAATTGTAAATATTGCTTCTAATGGAAGCTTTGTTGGTGCAGCTAATATGTCTCCATACGTTTCATCAAAGCACGCTGTTGCAGGGCTTTCTAAGTGCGTTGCATTAGAGGTTGCTGATAAGAATATCCGTGTAAACTGCGTTTGTCCAGGGGCAGTAGATACCCCTATGATGCGTAATATTGAAAAGTCCGCTCTCGGTGATGAAGTTTCAACTGATGAAGCAGTAAAAATGTTCTCTACAGCTTATCCTGATGGTCGTTATGCACAGCCAAATGAGGTTGCTGATTTAACTTTATATTTAGCTAGCCCACGTTCAGGACATATCACTGGTTCTTGTATTCGTCAAGACGGTGGTTTAGACGCTATGGGTTAATGCATTAGATTAGTACAATTATATTAAGAAATAAAATTTAAAATAACAAGGCGACCAAACTTATGGATTGGTCGCCTTGTTATTTTTAAGTATAGTATTATGGTACTTTATAAATAATATTATTTTCTATTCATTTGGCATAGCTGTTCAAATGTAATTCCAAACTTATATGCAATATCATGGGCATAGCTTTTGCCATTAGGTTTTGAAAAATGAATCATGTATGAACGCATATTATCTCCACTTCCCATTACAACACTTACGGCTTTGCAAACTGCATTTTGTGTTTTATATAATTCGTCTAAATTTTCTGCTAATTCGTGCATATGGGTGTTGTAACAAGTTCTAGCTCCCAAACAGCATAAATATTTCACAGCATCGGTGGCAATATAAAGTGACTCGCTATGGCTTGTTGTTGCAAATGATTCATTTAATAAAAGAAGGCTGTTTTTTGTTGCATTCATACATATATAATTAAAGCGTTTTGCCTCTTCCCCTAATCGCCCTAATGAAACAGTATGATTCTCGTCAACTGGAAAATGTGTATAAATCCCATCACAAAGCTGCAACTTGCAGGATTTGCATGGTACAAATAAACCGTGTTGAAAAAGCAAAAAAGCCAGTCCAATACCTTGTGTGAAAACTGTTTTTCCACCTCTATTTGCACCAGTTAAAATTAAGATTTGATGATCATTCATAAAGTCTAAATCATTTGATACAATGTCATTTTGAATATCATCATTTAAATAGCACATCCCAAGCTTAATATTGTATAATTCAGTGAAACTTGTTTCATTATCAGATATTTCGCCTGAACAGCAATTCATTCCAGCCTGAGTAATTCTTTTTTCTAGTTCGATAAATTTTGCATAAAACATGAATTCATCCTCAAGTATTGTTAATGCAAGACCACTAACATCAGAATATTTTCTAAGTATACGCTTAAGTGGTTCAACTATCTTAGGAAGCATTTTTTCTACAATACTCGTTAAATTATTCATAAGCGGACTGTTATTAATCTGGCTATTCTGAGGATGCATTATCATATTAACATTTTTTAAATCCTTATCCTCAATATTCCTAGACTTGTGAAATTTAATAAATCTGTCTAAGATGCCTTGTTCTTTAATATAATTATTGTTCATTGAAATGATTCCGACTT
>JAAZIT010000276.1 GCA_012800685.1 Clostridiales bacterium | reverse complement strand
TTAAACTTCATTGGCTGTAACCCTACAACAAAGGAATTTTTGAAGAAATAAGCATCAACAACTATATAACGACTTGCCGCACAAAGCTTATCCTGAATTGATTCAACCATTATCATATACCAATCAAGAAGGTTGACATTCAGACTTTCCAAGGTGTAACTATCGGGTGTTTAAAGGATTTGCAGATGGATGCAATCTTTGGCATCTATATCAATAAACCCTACTCTAAATATTTCTAATCCACGCTGTGCGCGACCATAAATAACTAATCCATGAGGTATGTCTGTACAACTTGGAGATGAAACTGAGAGCAATAACAATAGTCTTACAATCAACTGCTAACACCCTGTCAACTAAAGACAAGTTAAACTCTGGTCAATCAAAATCCTTTGAAAAATTCTGACGAAATCGTTGTTCACAGGACTCGCCATAACGCCCTAGTTAAAAGAAGTTGATTTATCCAGGGATGGCCATATAATAAAACTAGTGTTTCCATTAAGAGTAATTTGAAACTTTTGTTTAACTTCATAGTATGTTTACTAATAATAGCATTACAGATAACCGTATATTAGTTAAGCACGCTAATCCCAATCATTACCTTCCAGTCTTAGCTTACTATAAAACACTGAACACTAACTACTTATCAATCTTGCTGATATTAAATGCTGTTACATAAACTGCTGATTGTTAAATAATTTTTACACCGAACTATTGTCCACTTAAAAGTAAATCTGTAACAAAACCAATAAAATTTAATGGTGTAAATATTTTACTTTTTATAAAAGTTGAAAAAAAATAGCTCTTAACACTCTATATTGTATTGGATACAAAATTAACAGTGGGCGATATGAGAAGGAGATTGAAAATTGACAAAGCCTAAAGGACAAGATGAAGTGGAGCTTTATAATTTATCGGTTTATATAAAAAAATAAATATCAAAAAACTTTAATGATTATGACACTAATGTCTAATTGTGTATTTTATTAAGATGCCCACCAATGTTAATTATATATATATATAATCAAATTGATTTTTTTTAATGTTTTTATTGCTTTACTTTAATTAAAATACAAGAATTTTTTATTGAGTATTCAGTTATATATATTGTCAGATATCTTTTTTCAAAATCTTAATCTAAAACTAATCAGTATTACATCATTATGCAAAGTACAATACAGTATTCCCCATAAATTATATAACATAATTAAACAGTATCGTCCAATCAAAATGATGTGATAAATACGATTAGATTAATTAACGTAAAGAAAAACAACATGAAGAGATCAAAGAACTTAAACAGACGAGAATTCATTTCAAAAACTGTCGCTACTGGTATAGGTTTAAACATTGTCCCCTCTTTCGTTCTCGGAGGAAACAGAAAAATTTCTCCGAGTGACAAAATTAATGTTGCTTTAATCGGTTCGGGTACTCAGGCATTGAAACAGTTGCCAGGATGGCTACAACGTGACGAACTACAGTTTATTTCAGTTTGCGACCCGAATAAAGAAAGTTATGATTATCCGTTATGGGGTAGATCACACAAAGAACAACAAGGTGCTCCAGGAGGGCGGAAAATAAGCCGAAATAGAATTGATAAATTTTATGCCGAAAAATCAGGTAAAAGCTCATATAAAGGAGTTTCTACTTATGCAGATTTTAGCGAACAATTGGAAAAGGAACAGAGTTTGGATTCCATTTTCATTATGACACCTGATCACTTGCATGGAACTATTATACAAGCTGGCATGAATAAAAAACTGAGTGTGGCAACACACAAGCCTATTGGAAACTTTATGAATGAAACTTGATTAGCTTGCAACATGGCAAAAGAAACAAAACTTCCAACACATTGCTTTGCTTTTCAAGACCCCAAAGAACTTTATACACTAAAAGCTTGGATTGAAAATGGTGTAATTGGCGAAGTTAAAGAGTTACATCGTTGGACAAACCGCCCCATGTGGCCACAAGGCTCGCCTTATTTACCTAAACCAGCACCTATTCCTGAAGGTTTTGATTGGCAACTTTGGTTAAGCCCATCAACCGATCGCCCATACTCTCCCGATTATACGCATACAGTTTTCAGAGGATGGTATGAGTTTGGAGGAGGCTGCTTGGCAGATATGGGATATTACGGATTTTGGAAAGATTGGAGAATATTAAACCTTGAAATGCCAACAATTGCAGAAGCCTCTTCGAGTTTCACCTGCGAAATACGAAATTATAGAAGTACTTGGGTAAAAAACAATCTAAGCTTTCCACATGCCGCTACGTTGTATTGGAAAGTTCCTCAAAAAGGAAAAAACAAATCTATGGATGTTTTTTGGTACGAAGGTGGAATCAAACCAGCAACTCCAAAATCTTTAATAAAAAAAGGGGAAAGAATGCCTCAGGAAGGTGTGATGTTTGTAGGTGAAGAAGGAACTATTTTGGCTAATTATGGATACAAGAATGCAGTTTTATTAGATGTGAAAAATGCAAATCAAAAAACCTCATCTATCAAAACTTCTGAAATAGGGCATATTGACCAAACTTCAGAAATGATAAGAGCTTTCAAAGGTGGCAAACCTTCAAGAGGAAGTTTTAAAGAAGTACAGACAATAGCTGAAGCTATTTGTCTAGGAAATCTTGCAATCCGTATAGATGACCTTTTGGAATGGGACAATCCAAACATGAAAGTAACCAACTTAGAAGCTGCTAACGAATTTGTTACACGCAAGTACAGAGCAGGATGGGAGATGTAAGTCACCAAATTATTTAAACTTTAATTATTATTATTATGAAAACTTTAGAAAACATTTTGACAACAGGCCTTATTCTATTACTTATTTCAGTTAATGCTTTAGCTCAAGACAAAAGTGTTTACAACGAAGAAGGTTACACAAAATTATTTAATGGGGAAAATCTTGCTGGATGGAAAATTCCAGAAGGTGATAACGGACACTGGTCGGTAATTAATAATGTAATTGATTACGATGCGCGTTCGGAAGCTGAAGGCAATAAAGATCTCTGGTCGGAAAAGGAATTCCAGGATTTTCAGTTACATATAGAGTGGCGATTTAAAGGCTACGGTGATTACTTATTCCCATTGCCAACTATTTTGCCAAGTGGTGAATATTTACGTGATGAAAATGGAGAAATCATCGAACCTCTTGGTCCAAATGCTGATTCAGGAATTCTTTTAAAAGGAGTAGGGCAGGTTAATCTTTGGTGTTGGTCGGTTGGTTCTGGTGAATTATGGTCGGTTAGAAATAATAAAGACTTAACAGCAGAGCAAAGAGCAGCAGCCGTTCCAATCTCTAATCAAGATCAGCCTGTAGGTTTCTGGAATGCCTTTGATATAACAGTTAAAGGAGAATATATTACCGTGAAAAATAATGGAATAGTAGTGATCGATCACGCCTACTATCAGGGTTTAAATGTAGTTGGTCCAATCGGACTTCAACACCATGGTGGATCCGATGCCAAGACAGGAAAATTGAAAGGGGCTTCAAGTTTAGTTCAGTTTCGTAATGTTTGGATTAAAGAACTTTGAGACATCTTTAATAATAATGAATATAATAAAATTTTATGAACGATGTATGTTTTATCAATCCATAGAATTTAAGCAATAAATATTTAAACTTACAAATAAAAGACAACTAACAGAGAGAATTTAAAATTGAAAATATAGAAAATAGAAGTACATTAATTATTTTATTCTGTATTAATGTTCCAGGAACAATTGATTCTAATTTTCTTGAGGTGTATATCTCTGTAACATTCATCTGCATCTGCTTTACAATTAAATTCTAGGGCGTTTTTTTTATTTTTTATTAAAACCACCCACACGAATAGATTCGTACGAGTGCGAATCTATTCTAGCATCATAAATTATTCAATCCGAGCCGCATTATTGTGCACATAGTTTATTTTCATGTTCTATATCGATTTCTTCAAACAATTATCACCTTTCGTCATCATGCACCTTCCTCTTCACATCCCTCTTCATATACCACACAAACACAATAAAACTGA
>JAAZIT010000275.1 GCA_012800685.1 Clostridiales bacterium | reverse complement strand
ATATGATAATGAGCGTAGGCGTATTGAAAGCTGGCTGTCTGATTTAATTAAGTTTGATTTTAGCAAAAAGGGAAAACAAATATCAATTTCACTTGACAGTGGCAATATTTTTGAAAATCCTCTTCATAAAGCATATTTAAGCAAAAGCTTTACCTCTAACGACATAGGGCTTCACTTTTTTATTTTAGATGTACTAAGATCTGATGAGAATCTTTCTTTAAATGAAATTACTGATAAAATTTGCGATAACTATAAGGTTTATTTTGAACCTCAAATAATAAGACTAAAGCTAAAGGAGTATTCAAATCAAGGAATAGTTGTTTCTAAAAAACAAGGTCGCTCGTTGGTTTACAGTCTTAGCAGTGATACCTGCAAAAGCATTTGTCAAAACAAAAAAGGCTTTATCGATGTGGCAAGCTTTTACTCACAGTCCTCCCCCTTTGGAATTGTTGGCTACTATATATTAAAACAGCTTGGAGAAAAAAACAAAACCTTTTTAGCTAAGCACAATTACATAGTTCACACACTTGACAACAATGTTCTTCTAACACTTTTAGATGCAATGAATCAAAAGAAAAGCATAACCATACTTAACTTTGGTAAAAAGCAAACTGTGACAGAGTTTTTAGTTGTTCCCCTTAGAATACATATTTCAACCCAAACAGGACGCAGATATTTGGTTGCATATATACCAAAGCTAAAGCGATTTAACCCATTTCGTCTCGACTATATTAAAAGTGCTAAGCTTGAAAAAGAATTTAATGAATATGATTATTTTAAAGAACGTTATTATAAAAATCTTCATCTTTGTTGGGGAACTTCATTTGGTGACAGAAGGGTAAATAAAAATATCGAGCATATAAAAATGACTATTAGCGCAAATGAAAAGTACGAGTCTTATATCGTTAGAAGACTTAAACGTGAGGGCCGTGGCGGAACAGTAACCAAAATAGGCTTAGATACTTTTCTATATGAAAAAGAATTCTCAGACGCATCGGAGGCAACTCCTTGGATAAAAACCTTTATAGGTAGAATTGAAAATTTCGAATGTGAAAACGAAAGCGTAACTGAAAGGTTTTTTAATGATATTAACGAAATGTATAATATGTATTTTAAGCCAAACGAGGAACTAAAAAATATTTAGAATGGTGGTGAAAGCATGGAGCTTTTTTCTGAAATTTACAGCGCATATTACAACGCCGTATCAAAAATACTAAGCAAGAAAACCATAACTCAAAATCAAATGAAAGAAATTATAGACAAAAATGCTTTTTCAGAATCAGCATTTTATATAATTCCCAAAATTCGCGACCAGTGGCATTTGGTTTCAAAAACATCTATAGGTTTTAGTTCCGTTCTGAAAAGCCCAACAAACGTTGAGCTTCCTCTTACACTTCTCGAAAAGCGTTGGTTAAAGGCAATTTTATCTGATGATAAAATTTCACTTTTTCTTGAAGATAAAGAAATAGAAATACTTAGCAAAAAGCTTAATGACATTGAGCCACTTTATAATAATAATGATTTTTTCTTTTTCGACCAGTTTAACGATGGTGACGATTTTAAAAATCCAAACTATATAAAACATTTTAGAATACTTAGAGAAGCAATTTCTCTATACCAAGTTTTAAAAATAACCTATAAATCCCCAAAAAGAGCTATCAGCACTAAAGAATATATACCAGTATTAATTGAGTATTCAGCTAAAAACAATAAGTTTCGTGTCTATACCAAAATGTTTTCTGACAGGGGTAAAAGCAACTTAATATGGTCCCTAAATATATCAAGAATAATTAAGATTGAAAAGACTGAAATATATTCATCTAAAAAGCTTAACATAGAAAATTTCTTTAGAAAAAAGCGTTGTAAAAAACCTGCGATTTTAGAGATATATCCACAAAGAAATGGTGTTGAGAGATTTATGGTTGAATTTGCACCATATGAAAAGCGTACTGAAATTGACGAAAAAACAGGCATATGTACAGCAGAGCTTTGGTACGATAGCCAAGATGAAACTGAGGTATTAATAAGGCTTTTATCTTATGGTCCAATTCTTAAAATCGTTGGCTCTGAAGACTTAAAGCGTCAAGCTATGCTCCGTATCAAAAGACAACACCAGCTTATTAACACAAATAAAAATGACAAAGCACTTAATAATCTAACAGAAGAAATTTAAAGCACTTATCCGTTTTTCAGGATAAGTGCTTTACTTTATGATTTTTTCTTTTTTAATTCATAAAACTTTATGGATAATATTATTGATATAATATTCATTACCGCAACAACGACTATAGCAATTATACAGGCTTGCATAGGCTCTGACATAATATTATTTATAATGTTTTTTATATTATCACTTATAAAAACAGACAACGCTGAAACAAAACCGATAAAAATCATTGCCGCTATTTTACCTTTCTCTGCACCTAGTATTAACATTAATGGAAGAATGATGGAAATAAAAGCTAATCCTATTAATGCAACAATTAGTATGGTATAGTAATAACCAGAACCCGTTTGTGTTCCTTTTATTATATTTGAAAAAATTGTTACCATTAATACCGCCAAGGATAAAACCCCGACTGAAATATAACTGAAAACGTACTTACTTAAAACAATATCTTTTGTGGAGTATGGCATCATCTTTTCAAGAACGTTCCACTTACACTGTTCGTCGTAGGCAACTGTTGTGATAGAAAGAAGCGAACCCCAAACAATCCATAAAAATGTCATTTCTTCCAAAACTATAGCTGTTGCAATAGCAAAGACTAAATAAGTTAGAAGCGTTTTTCTAACAACAAAACTATCCTTTAATAACAAACCCTTCATAATAACTAACCCTCCCCTCTAACTAAGAACAAGATTATATCTTCAAGTGTGCTATGCTCACAAACAATACCGTTAGGAATCATGGATTTTATAACTAATGCCTCTGTGCTAAATCTTCCCTCTTTTGTTGATACAATAGCCT
>JAAZIT010000274.1 GCA_012800685.1 Clostridiales bacterium | reverse complement strand
TGGCACCGCCAAGTCCGGTAACTAATAGTTCAGTTAGAAAATTCTTCTGATTTTGCATACCCTCTATTTTAGCAATTTTATGCTTATTCAGCAAAATTTTTAACTGTTATAAATTTATCATGAACATTGAAAAAGCAACTACTTAAATTAGTAGTTGCTTTTTTTCACGCCATCATTTAATTTTACTAAAGCATTTCAATATTTTCTTATGAATTAAACCGAGATAACAAAAATGGTGAGAGGTCAAAATCCAATGTTTCATTTAACGCTTTGGCAACCAATGTTTCGCCTAACACACTAGCAAATTTAAAACCATGACCACTTAATCCTGAAACAAACTGAATATTTTTCTTTCCTGGTAAATCGTCAACGATAAAGTGTTCATCCGGTGACAAATCATAACTGCAGGCCACACCATGATCCAAGTTGCCAACAGCTTTCAGGACACTGTTTAACAAAGGTTCTATTTCTGTTCTATCCTCATTAAGGGCATCGAAGTCAAGTCGTTCTTCTCGCTTCGTGATATATTGCCCTCCCTGGTGTCGACCTATTTTAATGAGCCCTTTATTGGCTGGAAAACCGTAATAATGTGTACCGTCACCGAGTTGAATTGTAAATGCTGGAAAACCGATCTCTTCTGCCAGCTGTTTTGGTGCTTCAAACCACGAAACAACTTTTCTAACTGGCTGAATGGGTAGGTTGGGTATCAGATCTTTAACCCAAGTACCAACAGTTATAACAGCCGATTTCCCTATAAATGTACCTGCATTTGTGGTCACATGAACAAATCCATTATCATCATTATCAACCGAAATGACCTGCGTGTTAAATTGTTCATGAGCGCCCAACCGTTTAGCTTCTTTAACATACGTATCAATAGCTAGTTCTGATTTCAAATAGCCAGAGTTCTTTTCTAAAACCGCCCTGAATTGATCAGGTATTGTAAATTGTGGCCACTTTTTTCTGGCTTCAGAAGCATCATATACTTCGATCGGTAACTCATATTTTTCAGCAGAAGTTATGATATTATTTAAAAAGCTCGATTGCTTAGGTGCTATATTCAGCACTCCTGTTTGATGAAATATGTCAACTTGTGTGTCTCTTTTTAGTTCGTTCCATAGTTCTTGCGCACGCAATACAAGAGGTACGTAAGATGAACCTTCACCATAAGCATGGCGAATCATCCTAGTTTCGCCATGGTGTGATCCATTAGTATGTGGCGGTGTGGCGGAATCAATTTCCAAAACACTTAACCCTCTCTTAGCGGCATAATAACCAGTGCTAGAGCCAACAGAACCAGTTCCTATAACAATCAAATCATAAATTTCAGCCATGTTAACTCCTTACTTTTGGAAATTCTAATGATAAACTAGTCAGCTAAATAAGAGACAGACTTTTGAACTTCGATTTTAGTACCATCAAACTTTTTGTTAATATATTTTTGAGCTGCTTTACTATGATACAACTTAACTAACTTTTTAAATTTAGCATTATTCTTATTCTTTTCTGCTGTGGCTAGAATATTAATATTGTCCTTTGTTGATTGGTTAATTTTTTCGTAGTAAAGTGAATCTTT
>JAAZIT010000273.1 GCA_012800685.1 Clostridiales bacterium | reverse complement strand
GTCATAGTCATAATCTAAAATCTTTGCTGCTGTCTTTTGGGCAATACTTAAAGCGTCCATGTTCACAGCCATATCAGCAATTTTTAGCTTTGGAAGTCCATGCTGACGTTGCCCGAAGAAGTCACCAGGGCCTCTTAATTTTAAATCCTCTTCTGAAATTTTAAATCCATCTGAGGTGCTAGATAATATTTTTAATCGCTTTCTCGACTCCTCTGTTACATTATCAGTAACCAAAATACAATAGGACTGGTGTTTCCCACGCCCCACTCGTCCACGTAGCTGGTGCATTTGTGAAAGACCAAAACGATCGGCATTTTCAATAAGCATTACAACTGCATTCGGCACATCAACACCTACTTCAACAACAGTTGTTGATACCAAAAGGTCGATTTCATGATTCTTAAACTTTAACATAATTTCTTCTTTATCAGAGGCTTGCATTTTTCCATGTAGAAGTCCAACTTGAAATTCCTTAAACTGATTTTCAGAAATTTGTTTTGAATAGCTTTCAACAGCCTGTAAGTCCATGTCGTTATCCTCAATCATTGAGCATACGATATAAGCTTGCCTGCCCTCTCTAAGTCTGTCCTTTACAAAACCAAAGGCTCTTTCACGAAGCTTTCCTGTTACTGCATAGGTTTCTATTTTCTTTCTTCCCTTTGGAAGCTCATTTACTACCGAAATATCTAAATCACCATATATCATTAGTGCTAAAGTTCGTGGAATTGGCGTGGCGGACATAACTAGTCTGTGAGGGTTAAGTCCCTTACCGGAAAGCAACGCTCTCTGCTCCACTCCAAAACGATGCTGTTCATCTGTAACAACAAGCCCTAGATTTTTAAAAATTGTCGTGCTTTGTATTAGTGCATGAGTTCCCACTGCAACTGTATATTCCCCATCTACCAATTCAGCTTTGACAGACGCTTTTTCTTTTGCTGTTAGCGAGCCTGTTAACAAACAAACTTTTACACCAAGAGGCTCTAAAAACTGGCTTAAGGTATTGTAATGCTGATTAGCTAAGATTTCAGTTGGAACCATTAGAGCAGTTTGAAAACCGTTTTTATAAGCAAAATAAGCACAAGCAGCTGCAATCACTGTTTTCCCTGAACCAACATCTCCCTGAATAAGTCTATTCATTGCATTAGGTTTCTGCATATCACCCAAGCAATCTGAAATAGCATTTTGTTGTGCATTTGTCATTTCAAAGGGAAGAATCTTGTTGAAATCTTGAAGTGAAACAGCTTTCATCGAACAACCTGTTTCTATTTTTGCCCTACCCTTAATCATAGACATACCTAGCTGTAAAATTAAAAGCTCATCAAAAATAAGTCTGTCTTTAGCGAGTATAAGTTCATTCATATCTTTTGGAAAATGTATATTTTCAAGTGCATAACTAAGTGAAGCTAGTGAGTTTTCTGTAAGATGTTTCTTAGGAACAGGCTCATAAATATCACTATTTAAAACCGTTAAGGCATTTTTCATTGTCAATCTCATCATAGGTTGGGTTAATCCCTCTGTGAGTGGATATATTGGCTGAATTTTATCCTCTATCTTAGCACTTAATATCATTGGCGAGGTAATTTCACGCTTTAAAAAATCTCCTGTTACTTTTCCGTAAAAGACATATTCACCACCACGAGAAAGCTTGTCAAACATATAGTCACTGTTATATATAGTAATTGTGGCATCACCACTATCATCGGTTATAATAGCTTTATAAATAACAAGTCCCTTGCGAATATGTGCTGGTGCTTTTTTAACTGTAATTATACCAGATATTACGTTATTTTCATTTAATACAGTTTCAGCAATAGGAACTGGTTCTGAATAATCAATATAGCTTCTAGGAAAATGATATAACAAATCATGGACAGTATTAACTCCAAGCTTAGCATACTGCTGGCTTCTTTTTTCGCCCACTCCCTTAAGAACTGTTATCTTATCATCTAACTTCAACATCGCATCACCTCATTAATTTTAAAACTTTAACAATATTTTACCACTATTTAAAGGAAATTACAAGTGTTCTACATTGACTTTTGAATATATTGGTAGTATAATATTGTAGGATAATTTATTAACAAGGACTTTTAAGAATGCAATATTTAATTTATTCCTATTCTGATATAGGAAATGTAAGACTTAATAACGAGGACTCTGTCTTAGCAGCAGATACCATAAACAATGATGGGAGCAACACAGTAATTGTTGATGCGCCTTTTTTAAGTGCGGTCTGTGACGGAGTTGGAGGCGAAAATTCAGGGGAAATAGCGTCATATATTAGTGTGACTAGACTTAAGGATATAAACTATTCTTCTCAAATTAACATGGTTGAGGCTATAAGAAATCTTCATCAAGAGGTACTCGAATATGGGGAAAACAATCCTGAATCCGCTAATCTTCAAACAACACTTTGTTGCCTTGCTGTTGATGAAAATGATAATTTAAAATGCCTAAACGTTGGTGATAGCAGATTATATCTTCATCAAAATGGTGTAACAGAACAAATAACAACTGACCATACTTATGTACAAATGCTTTTTGAACAGGGTAAGGTAACTGCTGATGAGATAAATGCTCATCCTCAAAAAAACATTATCACCTCATCACTGGGAAACCCACTTAGTGAGCCTATTATTGATGTCTTTGATATTCCCCAAAAGCTTTCAGAAAATGATGTGATTTTCATTTGTTCTGACGGAATTTCCGACTATGTTGGGGAACTTGAAATGGAAGCTGCTCTTAGTCTTGAAACATCTTTTGACGAACAAATAAAGGCACTTGCCTCTTTGGCACTTGAACGTGGAAGTCGAGATAACGTGTCAATTGCAGCAATAACATTAAAAAGGAAAGAAGAAAGCTATAATGAATAAAACTGAAATACTTGAATTTGCAAAAAATTATGAAATATGTGATGGACACACTCACATTTTTCCTAAAAAAATCGCTTTAAAGGCTTGTGAAAATATAGGAAAATTTTATGATTTAGGCATGGAATGTAATAGTGGCACTTCTGAACACCTAATTGAAAGCGGAAGAGAAATTGGTGTAACAAAGTACCTTGTATGCTCAACCGCAACTATCGCAGATCAAGTGTATTCAATAAATAATTTCATAATAGAACAATGTGCTAATCATCCAGAGTTTGTTGGACTAGGAACTCTCCACCCAGATTATGATAACATTGAAGAGGAAGTTCAGAGATGTATTGATAATGGACTAAAGGGTATTAAAATCCACCCTGATTTTCAGCAATTCTACATCGACGAGGATAAAGCATTTAAAATATATGACGCCTGTACAGGAAAGCTCCCTATTCTAGTTCATATGGG
>JAAZIT010000272.1 GCA_012800685.1 Clostridiales bacterium | reverse complement strand
TATCGTTCTTGACTCGGTTGCAGCCATGGTTACAAAGGCTGAAATTGACGGAGACATGGGTGATACTCACGTTGGACAGCTTGCTAGACTTATGTCACAGGCTATGAAAAAGCTTACATCAGTTATTTCAAAATCTAACTGCGTGGCTATTTTTATTAACCAAGTACGTGAAAAAATTGGTGTGATTTACGGAAACCCAGAAACAACTCCAGGTGGTCGTGCTCTAAAGTTCTATGCAACAGTTAGAATTGAAGTGAGACGTGGCGAACAGATTAAAAACGGTGCTGAGGTTGTTGGTAATAGAACTAAGTGTAAGGTTGTTAAAAACAAGGTTGCGCCTCCATTTAAAGAGTGTCAATTTGATATGATGTATGGAAGGGGAATTTCAAGAGTTGGTGAAATTCTTGACCTTGCAGCAGAGCTTGACATAGTTAAAAAGGGCGGAGCTTGGTATAGCTATGGTGATGAAAAAATCGGACAGGGACGTGACAACGCAAAAAAATGGCTTGAAGCAAATCCTGATACTATGTTAGAAATTGAAACTAAAATTAAAGCAAATGCTGATCAAGTTGTACTGGCTTCAGCAAAAAACAAAAAGGCTGCTCTGCTTGAAAAGGCTTCTAAATCAGCTGCTAAGGCTAGTGAGCCTGCTCCAAAGACAAAAGCTAGTAAGGTTAAGGCAAATGTAGTTGTTAGTGCTGATGATGATTTTGAAGAATTTGTTCCAGTTGATGTGGATGAAAAATAATGCTTAAAATTGACTTAGTTGAAAAATACAAGGGCAGTACTTATAAGGTGGAGCTTTCAACAGGAGAGGTTTATTTTTGGAATGTCGAAATAATACTTGACTGTCATATAAAAACAGGTACGGAGATATCTCAAGAGGACTTAGATGAAGCAATTCTTGCTAACGAATACCGAAAGGCAAGAGAACGTGCTTTATATCTCCTTGATTATCGAGACCATTCTTATGTTGAGCTTTTTAAGAAGCTTGAGAAAAATTATAGCGAGGAAACCTGCTATAAGGTAATGGGTAGAATGGTAGAACTTGGGGTTATTAATGATAATCGTTATGCTGAAAGACTAGCTGAAAAGCTAACGAATGTTAAAAAGTATGGCTATTATAGGGCGAAGCAGGAAATGTATTTAAAGGGGCTTGACAAAGAGCTTATTGAAAATTGCCTTGCAGAATACGCTGATGACACGCTAAGTCGACTATCAGAGCTTGTTGAGAAAAAATATGCTAGAAAAATTGTTGGTAGAGATTCTCTAAACAAGGTTAAAAATGCCTTGGTGCGAAATGGTTATTCATACAGCGATATAAACAAGGTGCTAGATGAATACAAAGCCGCTCTAATAGAGCAGGATGAATATTAATCAATAAATACAGTTACCCCATGAGACCAGTTGGTTTTATGGGGTTAAGTGTAGTCAAGCCCTGGTTAGTTATAGTTAAATAGTAACTAGTAACTAGTAACATAGCTAAATAGAAAATATATTAGGTACTAAGTGGGTGTTAGTGTTAGTGGTAGCTTTAATGATAATCCAGTTTTGGTGTTGTAATTAACCATTAATAAATCTTATAACAACATAACTGATAATAATTACTAAATCTTAATAAATGACTACTAACTACTAAATAGTGACTGCTAATTACCAACAGATATGTTTTAAAGACTAAGCTAGGGAGTTGCACCATAAATAAGTTTATTTCAAAATATATGTGATAAATACATGTAAATAATGAATTTTAATTTAAGATGTTTTGATTATATTAATAATTTTGATATTATTTGGCTGTTTCCCCTTGACATAATCTGAAAATAGAGTAAGATAAATATAATTGCAAATTTATATAAGACTAAAAAAGTGTGTGTC
>JAAZIT010000271.1 GCA_012800685.1 Clostridiales bacterium | reverse complement strand
GGAGCAACTGGTGCAACTGGACCTAGCGGTGCAACTGGGGCTGTAGGAGCAACTGGTGCAACTGGACCTAGCGGTGCAACTGGGGCTGTAGGAGCAACTGGTGCAACTGGACCTAGCGGTGCAACTGGAGCTGTAGGAGCAACTGGGGCAACCGGACCTAGCGGTGCAGCTGGGGTTGTAGGAGCAACTGGGGCAACTGGACCTAGCGGTGCAGCTGGAGCTGTAGGAGCAACTGGGGCAACCGGACCTAGCGGTGCAGCTGGGGCTGTAGGAGCAACAGGCGCAACAACCCTATTATGCGGGGTTTATCTTGAAAACTCAACATCTGGCACAAATAGTCTTGCAAATGGTTCAGCAATTCCAATGACTCAACTAAGAACAACCATTGGGGCTGGAATAACAATTTCTGGTCAGACAATTTCAGTTGTTCCTGGAACTTACTATTTTTCATGGTCCGTTATTGCTAAAAGTGAAAAAGAGAGAGAACCAGGTGTAGTCATTTCACTAGTTAAAACAACTGCACCAGCGACAACAATTGCAACATCAGGAACCTTTGGTGGGACTGCTGTTGGAAGTACTGTTATCCAGATTGCGGCAAACACAAATTTCCAGCTTCAAAACAAATCTGGACACAACATTAGTGTGTTGTTTGCAGATGGAGAAACGACAAATAACTTTGCATCATCTATGACTATTTTAAAATTAGCATAACCTTAAATCAAATAATTATATCCATATCCTTAGAGGGTATGGATATATTATTATATAATATATCTACTGTTTCGAAAGGATGATTTCATGTCAAAATTAAGATTTCACTTGTTAGGACTTGCGCACTTAGAAACAAATAGAAGTGTTTCATCTTGTGCGTATACACAAAAAATAATAAAGCTTGCGAAAATGATAAAAAAATATGGTCATCAAATCTATTTTTATGGGATTGAAGGCTCTGATGTTGAATGTGACGAATTTGTTGAAGTTTCAACTCAAGAGGTTTTAAAAGAGACCTATGGCGAATATAATAAAACCACCACAATGTTTAAAAGCGACCCAAAGGACAAAGCACACCAAATATTTAATGAAAATACTATTAAAGCTATTCTAGATAGAAAACAAGACAAAGATATACTTCTTTGTACAATGGGCTTTGACCAAAAGCAAATTGCAGATGCAGTGAATTTGCTTACCGTTGAACCTGGAATAGGTTATTCAGGAGTCTTTAGCGGACATAAGGTTTTTGAATCATATGCATGGATGCATCATATCTATGGTGTATTTGGAATAGAAGATGGTAATTGGTATGACGCTGTTATTCCAAACTATTTTGAGGTTGACGACTTCCCTTTTCAACCTAAGAAAAAAGATTATCTATTATATATGGGAAGAATCATTAATCGAAAAGGCGTTCAGGTTGCTTCTGAAGTTGCAAAAGCAACTGGACATGAGCTTTATGTTGTTGGTCAAGGGTCGTTGGAAAATGAAGATGAAAAACTCCACTTAGGTTCAGAAAGCCATATTCACTATCTCCCAGCTGTTGGCCCTGAAAAAAGAGCAGAGCTAATGGGAAGTGCTAAAGCAGTCCTAATGCCAACCTATTACCTTGAGCCATTTGGAGGTGTCAATGTTGAAGCCCAACTCTGTGGAACACCTGTAATAACAACAGATTGGGGAGCATTCCCTGAAACTGTTTTACACGGAATAACAGGATATCGCTGTAGAGTTTTTGAGGAATTTTGTTGGGCAGTTAAAAATATTGATAAAATTAATCCTGCCGATTGTAGGAAGTGGGCAATTGAAAACTATTCAATGGAGAGAGTATCCAAAATGTATGAGGAATATTTTCAAAGAGTATATAGGCTTTATGATAAAGGCTGGTATTCCGAAAATGATGAAAGAGCTGAGCTTGATTGGCTTAACAGGTATTATCCATAATAACCAAAAATACAAAATGATAAGAGAGCCTAGCTTGTCGGCTTAACAGGTATTATCCATAATAGCTTAAAATATAAAAGGTGGTGCTTAAAGCACCACCTTTTTTTATACTATCCAAACATAAACCAACTAAAATTAAAATTACTCCCAGGTAAAAAGACAAAGCTAATATCTTGTTTTTTGTATATAGTATTTATATCAAAGGACTGAACTTCACTATTACCTTTAAACTCTAATAGGCTTGTTTTTCTAATGCCATTTTCATCTGTAAACCTTAAGGAAATAGTATTAGTATCATTCGGAGTAGAACCGCAAATTGTGATTTTTGATGCACCACTTTCTCCAAAATCAAAGCCGTTAAAATTAATTAATACATTATTTCCAATATGACTAATCATATCATTTCCGCTGTCCTTAGTGAATTCATCTCCGTAAACACTGTCATTATTAATCGCAGAATTTTTATCAAAAGCTTTATTATGTTTTGCAAATTCAAAGCCACCAAATATACAATGTGTCGAAACAACAAATGAAATAGTGTGAGTTCCCTTAATTCGTTTCGGCAAAATAAATTCAAATGGTGCAAACCTATCCCATAAGCCGTTATATGGAAAATCAACGTTACATACCTTTTCAGCACCAACTTCATCAGGGTTACCAATCCAAATTTCAATTGGAATTGTTTTATTTTCAAATTGATTACCAATACTTAAAAGTAGTATATCGCTTCCGTCATTTCCAAAATCAACATTAGAAAATCCGATAATGGTTCTGCTTGTAGTTTTGTCAATAGCCCCTCTTTCAACAACATTTAGAGGATAATTACTAATGTCATATAAGCTAGCTGACGTGTATTTATACGCACTTCTTACAGCATCACCTAGACCAGATACAGACATTTCAAGCTCGCTTATAACCTGTGGAATGTCGCCACTATTTTTGCTCATTGCTCTAAGTCTAAAATCCCCATCACCTTTAGCAGTAACAGTTACCCCTGAATCAATACTAACAACTTCAGCTATATTTGTTTCAACTCCGGTTTTAGTCATGCATTTCCATATTAAATCAGGAAAATCCGTATTCTCCGGCAATAATTTTGCAGTTATATTTGCAACCTTTTTATTCTCATTTAGTATTTGACTATCGCAGGATAGTTCAATTTTCCTAACATTAATTCTATCATCAAGTTCTTGAACATAAGCAGGATAATTATTTTCAATGCTTACCCCCTTAGGTTTATCACAATGAATAACTTTAAAATTAACTTCTGTGCCAATAAGTCCATTAGATGAAAGTCTAACCTTAACATCGCCAGTTTCAAAGCCAGCTTGAATAATTGCAAGCAGCTTTCCACTAAACAAACGCTTATTGTTACCTTTATAGCTATCATAATCAGTGCTATCCCCATTATCAAGACCAACTAGCCTTGCAGGTCCATCCACCTCAACAGTTATCCTATTTCTAGCATTTTCAACTATAACATTATCATTATCTTCCACAGAAATTTGTATAAATTGCAAGTCTCTTCCATCACTTTTTATATCATTTCTTTCTGCGACAGCTACTACTCTTGTTGGCTCACTAAATGACTTAGCACTATCAGTAGCAACAACATTCCAGTTTTCATCATATGCCTTAGCTGTCAACTCGCCTTTTTCATATTTAACTCTCCAATGTCCATGTAGAACATCGTCATTTAACAAATCCACGCTTTGTCTTCCAAGTGACTTACCGTTTAAAAACAGCTCGATATTTTTCTCACTTGAATAGGTTATTACATCAATAATTTGTCCAATATTCCAATCCCAATGAGGAATAATCTTTATAAATGGGTTTGAGGAATTATCAGCCCAAACAGCTTTATAAAAATAATATGAAGATTTTGGAAAACCAGCAGTATCCACTATTCCGAAATAAGAATTTTTAGTACTATAAGGGGTAGGCTCGCCAATATAATCAAATCCAGTCCAAATATATTGACCACCACAAAATTTTCTATCTCTGTCATCAACCCAAGTTTTTTCAGATGCTCCACCCCAGCCTACTACTGAATTACCTAAATCAGAGCATTGTGTATCCTCATCAACTAATAAAGGTGAATCAATTGGGAAATGATATACACCTCTTGAACGCACAGTTGATGCTGTTTCACTTCCATAAATAAACCAATCAGGGTATTTTTCATGATGCTCGTCGTAAAGATATTCAGCATAATTATATCCAGCTAGTTTTAAATAATCCGAAACCTTTTGAGCATTTTCCCCACTCATGAAATTTGAGCCTATTGTTGACCTTGCGTTAAAAAGTGGATCGTGTTTTTTGACTTCTTCATCAAGTAATTTTGCTACCTCTAATCCACGTTCGTCCTTATGAGTATCATAAATCTCATTGCCAATACTCCACATAATTACGCTAGGGTGGTTTCTATCTCGTCTTATCCATGAGGCTACATCTTTTTTATACCACTCAGGAAAATAATTTCCATAATCGTATTTTGTTTTTGGAAGCTCCCACATATCAAAGCATTCGCTAATAACTATAATGCCTGCCTCGTCGCAGATATCCATTACCTCTCTAGCTGGTGGATTGTGGCTTGTTCTAATAGAATTAACTCCAAAGCTTTTTAGAATATTTATTTGTCGCCAAAATGCAACCGGATTAAAAGCTGAGCCTAACGCACCTAAATCGTGGTGCATACATACGCCATGGAGTTTAAGTGTCTCTCCATTTAAAATAAAACCGTCATCAGTTGAAAATTCAATTGTACGGAACCCCATACAATTCATTTGTGTATCAACAACTGATTGATTATATATTAATTCGGTTTTTAGTTTGTATACATAAGGTGACTTTGTATCCCAAAGCTGTGGATCTGTAGCTTTAATATTTTGAGATGAGTTTTCAGATTCACAGCTAGCAATTTCCAAACCATTAGAATCTAATAAGGTATGTCTAATAGAATCATATTTTCCACTAACCTCTGTTTCAATTGCAATATTCCAACAGCAATCACGTTTTTCAGTATGAATATAAACACCATCTCTTACGATATTGCTTAAATTTTTATATTCAATCCATACATTACGGAAAATCCCTGCACCACTATACCAACGAGTGTTAGGTGAAACGTGATTTATCTTTACTGTAATTGTATTTCTCCCTGCAACAAGATATTTTGTTATGTCAAACCCAAAAGTTGTATAGCCATATTTCCAACAAAAAGCTTCTGTGTCATTAATATAAATTGTTGAATCCATGTAAACACCATCAAAAACAACTTCAATACAACCTAAAAGCTGTTCAGAGG
>JAAZIT010000019.1 GCA_012800685.1 Clostridiales bacterium | reverse complement strand
GTGCAAGAATTAAAGGTTGTGATGTTGTTGTGGTAATCTGTGGCCAACATACAGATTCAGCGTCTGGAGTATCAGCGGAGCTAAAATAGCTCAAGAAGTGGGTGTTGACTATTTTTTGCTCAAAGGGAGAAGTGATAAGGTTTGCGTATAGCCTAAAGCCGCTAATAGTAGTGATATTATCTATAAATGGACATGGACAAATTTAAAATTGTTGATTAACGGTTCGCGGTAGAGACTTGAAGAATAATAAACTTCCCATAAGCACCTGACAAGAAACCAGGTTTTTTTACCATAAATTTGCTATAGGAGGTGATTTACATACCTCTTCTCATCTACAAACAACGTGACCCAATTCCTAATAAAAAGAATACCCCGCCTTCAAACTTCCACCATGTCAAGTACATAGCCACCCGGCCCAGAGTAATGAAAAACGAATTATCAAATCATGGTCTATTCGGAAATGCTGAGTCTGGCAACATAGAATCAATAAAAAGCGTATATGAAATGCAAAAGCTTATTTTACAAAAATCCCACGAGAGGAAAAACATCCATCGTGGGATTATTTCTTTTCAGGCCGAAACAGCCCGGCAGAAAGGCCTTAATAGTAAGGAAGTCTTTCAGCAGTTAGTTAAAGAAAACATTCATATACTGGCCGATAAGAATGATATAAAGATCGAAAACCTCAAATGGGTTGCTGCAGCACATAATGAGAGAGGCCATCCGCATGTTCACATTATGTTTTGGGATGATAAACAAACCATGACACAAAGTTATGTATCGCGCAAAATACCAAATGAAATACGTAAACAACTTATTAAAAGCATTTTTGCTGAAGAGTTGAGTGAGTTTTATGAGGAAAAGAAACAAGCCACAATAAGTCTAAAGCAAGTTACCGGTGAAATGATAGAGAAATTTGAAAAAGCAGTTACAACATTAAGCCCTAAAAGCTATCGAGAGCTCGAAGGGCTTTTTTCATGCGGAGAAACCAATTTATCAAAATGGAATGGTGCCTTTTCAAGTGCTGAACTCAAAGCTTTATCTCAAGAGTTATTTGCGTTAAAGGACCGGTTACCCAAAACAGGCAGGCTATCATTTCAGTTTTTACCGCCTGAATTAAAAGAGCAAATTATCAAGGTTGTTGATGAGCTTATTTCTTCAAACGAACAATTAAAGGGTGCTCTAAGGCTATATGTGGATTCCAGGCTTAGGCTCGTTGATGCATATTCCGGAAGCCAGGACTTACATGAGAAGGCCTCATCAGAATATAGCGCAGAGGCTAAAAAACTTATTGCCAACCGAATTCTTAAAGCGGTTAAGGGACTCAAAACAAAAGACTCTGAATTAAAAAGATTTGAATATAAGGAAAGGATGAAGATTGCTTTTACCAGAGAGCTGGCCTTGGATGTCTTTAATATGTTAAGCAGGATGACCAGCACAAATCAAAGTAGCCATAATGCAAGGCTTTTTACCAATGAGCTATCAAAACAAGCTCAAAAAGAAAAAGCAAAGGAGCTTGAATCGGCAGGGGGCGATTGGAACGGAGAAAACGATTATGAAACATAAGTTGAGGTGCTTTATTATATGAATGGATTTACATATGAGAAGAATGATTGCCCCTGTTTAAGCTGTGTTTATCTTTTGCAGGCTACAAGAATAAATGAGAAACCAAATGGTGAGTATAGCCTAAAAATTAATTGTGGTATTACTGGCTGTCCAAAGGGTTTTCAAAGTTTATGTGAGAAAAACGAAAACCAAGGGATCCGCAGCAGAATAAGCGATTGTATAAAAATGCTTAACAAATGCATTGTCCTTAAAAGTAAGGATAAGGGGGGAGAGTCATTTGAGAAGTAAGGCTAAAAGATTCTTTATATCTTTATTGATACTTATCCCGGGATCGATGTTTAACATTTTCTTTTCTACAGCGTTGCATTCTATTTTATCAAAACAGACAAGCATGATTACAATGGTGCCAATTAAACAATGTATTTCAAGTATCGTAACCCAAAGACAGCATACGGTGCTTGTTTTATGCCTCGAAGGCTTCATCTTCCTATTAAGTATTTTGTATTTCTCTATCAATAACAAACCATACCAAAGCCAATT
>JAAZIT010000270.1 GCA_012800685.1 Clostridiales bacterium | reverse complement strand
TAACATAACTTTATAACAAAGCTTGTATAAGCTTCCCATATTAGTTGTCCTTACACTGATAAGCTCTGAAGATTTAGTATATTCCTTAAATAAATCATCAAAAGCACCACTATAATCAAGCTCTTCCGGTATTGTTATTCTAAGTTCTTTTTCATTGTCACTAGCTGCACCAATCTTAAATAGTGCAATTACGTACATAATAGCACACATTATTAGAATAAATAAAACCGATAAGCCAATATAGCCTGTTCCACAACCAAGACCAGCAGCCATTGCTAAAAATACAACTGCAATGTCTTTTCCGTTACCAGGTATAGACCTAAATCTTACCAAGCTAAATGCTCCAGCTACTGCAACTCCTGTTCCGAGATTTCCGTTAACAAGCATAATTACCATCTGTACCGTTGCTGGAATTAGTATTAAAGTTAAAATATAACTTTGAGTATATTTGGTACGTCTTGAATATGCAAAAGCAATAATAATACCACATAGTAATGCAAATCCTGTGCAAATAAAAAATTTGCTGATTGTTAATGATGTTCCTAGAATACTTAAAAATATATTAGGCACCTTTAGTCACGTCCTTTTTAATTTTATTATTAAATAATTTTATGTAAGCGTTGCCATACTTTGAAAACGAAGTTGGGTAAATTCTGTTTTCGCTTAAAGTTTTTGTTAACCAAAGTGGCATTGCTCCTTGTATCTTAATTTCAATTAGATGCATATTTCTATCTAATAAAATATTTCCCTCATCTCCATTAGAAATATCCAAATTTGTATCTCTATATCGAATGTTCTCATCAAAGGTTATTCTTAAAGACTTGTCATCTTTTCCAACTAGTGCAATTCTATCATAGAGGATAATGCATGAAGGAATAAGATTTTTATAAAAATCGAGAAACCAGTTAATTTCACTACCAATCTGCCCCATGCCTTTGGGTTCTTCCCTATTAGTTAACCATTGGTACGCTTTATTATATGGGACATTAACACGCCTTTTATAAACCTCACCTTTAAATTTCCTTTTTAATTCAACAAAGGCGAGTGAATCTTTACTAGGTATTCCGTAACACCTAATTCTAATTTTTTCTTTATAAACCGGCTTGTCAATAGAATTTCTAATTAGCCTAAAATCAGGTGTATCATAATATAGACTGCAAATTGTTGTTTTTCCATAACAATCTACTTCCATATGTTCTAGCACCTTTTTATAAAAATTTTGGTACTGATTCTGATTAAGCAAATATTTTTTCTCATATCTTTTGAATACGCCTTGATATATTGTTTTAGACATAATATCTCCTTAAAATTGGTCATTTATCCAATCAACTATATTTTGAATATTGTTTTCACGTTTGTTTAAAAAACCTTTAATACACGCTGAGCTTGCATAATCACCTGACAAAGCTTCTTCCTTTGTACCCGACTCTGGATATCTGTTAAAAAATTGGTCAAATAGAGGTCCATAGATATTTTCAAAGCTTGTTAGCTTATTAAGAGCTGTTTCTTACTTAAAATTAGTTTCAGAAAGTGCCAAAAGCTTTTCACAATAATCATTTCTAAAGCCTTCATTAGTCATTAAATATGCATAGCACAATACAGCTGGATTTTTAGTATCCATATCCAATAATCCTTGAGGTTTGTAATTATCCTCTTTAGCAGTATTGGTATATGCGTCTGATTCACCGCTTACTCCGCCAAATTCAACGTCGTAAAAACTAAATCTCCATCTTCCGTCGCCATACTCATTATTATCACTATATGTCGAGGTACGCCACATAGACCAGTTTTTACCAGGCCAATCCCATTTGTTGTTAATCCAAATCTGCATAGCAAAATAGTCCATTGCACTTTCTGGATCAACAAGCTTTATAAATTCATTATAATCAGCGTCATTTTCAAGGCTGCTATGTGTATTAAAAAACTCATTTATTTCATTAAAATAATATGCCTCATCCGTTTCACCCTCTGGTAACTTTCCTTCATCTAGCTTATAACCAGAGCTATAGGTTTCTGCATCACCTTTATAAATAACAACATCTTCCTTAACTACACCGTAGTGATCCTCATAATAGTCATTAGAATAATCCTCTTCAAGAACATAAAGTCCCCAATACTCACCATTTAAATATACTACACAAGGTCTTGATGCCTTTGTATCACAATCTAAATTAGTTACTAAAGACTGCCAATAAGTATCATTGAACTTAGCAGTAAATGCACAGTTGCCTCCTGCTCTTAAGGTTAGTGTCTTAAACTTTTCTAATGTTAATCCACCCTCGTCTAAAGCATTATTTCCGAATACAGCATATCTAAAATTATTATCCCCATAGGCTGTTCTTGCATAAATTCTAAAACCCTTTTGCAAATCAGAGCGTGAATAATTCCCCTGAACTCTTATACCACTATTTTGAGCAAAGCAAGTACTAACGCCACTTGTGTCAAAATTAAACATTTCAACGTATGCGTTTCTCTCCCATGCTTTTCCACGTTGCTTATAGTTAGCGTCTAAGCTTCTAGCTGTCTCAGCTTCAAGTCTCTCACCGGAATTTAGATGTTCTTCCAATGCCTTGTCAAACAAGTTACCCTTAACATAAATTCCATTTTCAGCATCAAACAAGTCGTCATATTCCATTGAAATACTTATAACTGCCAAGCTTTCGCCACTTGCTTCACAGCTTTCCTTTAAACCTTGAATGTGCTCCTCCGTTGTTCCAATAAAATAAGTGGCTGTTTGTGGAATTGTATAAAGTCCCTCTTTATCAAGAGCACTAACTCTAATAGTTGTGCATTTGTCAACATCACTGTCATTAGGTACGGTTACAGTAGATACAAAGCCATCCTTTGTTTTATTAACCTTGCTATAATTACCGCTAAAAAGAATTGGGTCAACTGCTGAAACAACATTTGCTTCTCCACTACGGTTTGATATAGTAATGTCGCCCTCATACAAAATACGGCTATCACTTGTTCGTGGGTCGCTTCCATCAGTAGTGTAATAAATTTCTTTTGCACCTGTCGCTGTTAAAGAAAGCGAGAACTCATTTTGATAAATACCACTTGTTTTCGATAAATCAAGAGGTATTTGACTTGCGTTTTCAAAATCCATTCCAATATTACCACCACTACCATCTGAATCATTATTTACATCATTAGTTTTACTATCGCTGTTGTTTTCGCTAATT
>JAAZIT010000269.1 GCA_012800685.1 Clostridiales bacterium | reverse complement strand
GTTTTTCATATTGTTGCTTTTAGTGCCAAGTATATCTAAATGGTACTCAAATATTTCAGTTAAAAATGGACTTATTAAAGGGGATTTTACTGTGCCACTTTGCATAACACTTTATGTTTCGTGTGTGTTTGGATATATTGCTTTAATAGCACTTTATAAGCTTCTTGATAATATAAATAAGGAACAGGTTTTTATTGAAACAAATACAAAGTGTTTAAGAATAATATCATGGGCTTGTATGATGGCAGGAATTACTTTTTTAATCTTTGGGTTGTGGAGAGTAATATTCGTAGCAATAGCTTTTTTTAGTGTAATGTTTGGACTAATAATGCGTGTATTAAAAAATGTATTTGAAAAAGCTGTTGAAATAAAGTCTGAAAACGACTATACAGTTTAATGGAGGTGTATTAATGCCTATTATTGTAAACCTCGATGTTATGATGGCTAAACGAAAAATGTCATCTAATGATTTATCTGCAAAGGTTGGAATTACACCGGCAAACCTGTCTGTTTTAAAAACAGGAAAAGCGAAGGCAATAAGATTTTCTACATTAGAAAAGATATGCGAAATTTTAGAATGTCAGCCTGGTGAAATTTTAGAGTATAAATAATAATAATTTTAGTTGTTGTTTTATTGGCTTTAAAATGCTAGTTATTTAAAAATATATTTGCTAGCTTAGAAGATATTTATGTGTATAAGAAAAGATTGGAGGAACTTTATTATGACATCAGAATTAATTCCCGAAAAAAATAATGGGGAGATAGAAAGTTCGGATAATGAGCTTATGGATAAAGAAGAGAAAGATATTTCTGAAAAACCACAGGAAGATACAGAAAAAATAGAAAATATAGCTGAAAATGAAGTTTCAGATTTACCTGTTGCTAATGTAGTGGGAATGGTTAACACACCTACTGCTGTGTATGTGGAAGCCTCAAAGGATTTTTCCAAAAAAGAAATTATTATGTCACTAGTAACATTCGTTTTAGGTTTCCTGTTTATGCATTTGTTGATAAAACATACTGCTGGATACTTTACTACAGTCTTGTTTATCGTAACATTAATTGCTGGTTCATGCTATATGAAAAAGAAACGGCATAAATTTTCCTCACTACATATTGCTATTTTCTTTGTTTTAATATTATTTAGTGGTGTTTACTCAATAACATCAAACCATTTTGTAAAAGGCTTAAACACAGCATTTTTGGTGGTTGGAATAACATATTTGTTTTATTTGCTAGGTGATGGACAGAATAAGATAGGTAGGTTTCTCCCATTTGAAATTATAAAATCCACAATAGAATATCCCTTTATAAATTTTTCTAAACAAATGAGAGCAATTGGAAGTGCAACAAAGAAAACACGCTCTGGTGCAATTATACGAACTGTTGTTATCGGACTGCTGTTAGCTGTGCCAATTACGTGTGTTGTTGGTGCGTTGTTAATGTCAGCTGATAGTGGAGTCGAAAAATTTATGGTAAATATAATTAATAGTCTTTCACTTGAAAATATATTTATTTTGGGATTCGAGCTTCTTTTTTCTATTCCTATTGGGTGCTGTATGTTTAGCACAATCTATACTAATACTCATGTGGAAGAACGAAGAAAGCTTGTTGAACAAGAGTGTGAGGTTCAATTAGATAAATGCAGAAAAATTCAAAATGCAATACTTTATATTACAATTACGCCTATCTGCTTGTTGTATGTAGTTTTCTTTATATCACAAATTAGTTACTTTACTTCAGCTTTTCTAGGTAACCTTCCGGACCATTATAGTTATTCAGCATATGCTAGAAAAGGATTTTTTGAGCTTTTAGCAATTGAAATAATAAATATTATGGTTATTGCATTTATAAATATATTTGCTAAAAAAAGTGGAAAGAAAAAGCCAATTACATTAAAGATATATAGTGTTGTTATTTCATTCTTTACAATGGTTATTATAGCCACAGCAATTAGTAAAATGGTTATGTATATTAACGCATATGGTTTAACACAGCTTAGAGTATATACAACTTGGTTTATGATTTTAACAGCAATTATATTTGTACTTATTGTAATAAAACAGTTTAAATTTAATTTAAAGTTCACGAAATGGGTTACTGGAGTATTTGCTGTTATGTTTTTAGTACTTTGTTTTTCACGTCCAGATGCAATAATATCAAGATATAACCTTACATATCATAGCTCAGATATGGATAGAAATGATATATATGAAATGATTAATATGTCAGACGATTCGGCGGCTGTTGTCCTTGAGCCTCAATATGCTTATCTTTTTGAGGGGGATTCAAGAGCGTTCTATTTAAAGGAATTTATGTCTGAATATAAAAAAGATCCATATAAATCATTTAACATTTCTGCTTACAAAATCTCAAGAGAATTTTATCGAATGGAATAGTGCGTTATTGAGTTAATAATAAGAAATTAGAAAAACCAAACCATTTTAGTCTGATATCATATCTAGTTATTAAAAAACAACTAAAAGCCTAAGGTGCTAAAACCTTAGGCTTTTGTGCATTAAAATAGTATGATATAAATCTCTATGCAAATAATTCCTTTGCGTCTTTGTAATATTCAGCTTGAGCAACCCAAAGCTTTTTATAAAGTCCATTGGTTGAAACAAGCTGGTTGTGGTTTCCTTTTTGAACAACCTTGCCGTCGTCAAGGACTGTTATCTCGTCGCAGAACCTGCATGATGAAAGCCTGTGAGAAATGTATATTGCTGTTCTTGTTCCAACTATTGTATTAAATTTAGTATATATATCGTGTTCAGAGATTGGGTCTAATGCAGCAGTAGGCTCATCTAAAATAACAAAAGATGCATTTTTATAAATTGCTCTGGCAAGGGTTAGCTTTTGTGCCTCTCCACCACTTATTTCAACACCACTTTCGTCAAAATTTTTGTATAAAAAAGTCTCAATTCCGTTGTCCATTGATTTTAAACGTTCCTCTAATCCTGAACGATTAACACAGTCTTTAACCTTTTTGCTGTCATATTCCACATCAGCGGCAACATTTTCAGCAATTGAAAATGAAAATAGGTCGGAATCCTGAAATACCACTGAAAATAACGCCATATATTCCTCATATTTGTACTTTCTAATGTCAATTCCATTTAGAGTTATTTCGCCTTTAGTTACATCATAAAGTCTGCTGAGAAGCTTGATAAGGGTTGATTTTCCTGAACCATTTCTTCCTACTAAAGCCATTTTTTCTCCAATTTTCCATTTTAGATTAACACCCTTTAAGGTGTATTCGTCACTTTTCGGATACTTAAACCAAACGTCTTTAAATTCAAATTCATATTCATTATCGTCTCTTTTTTCGGTAGGAATTGTTCCCTTGTATTTTTCGTCAGGGATATCTAAGAATTCGAAAATCTCCTTGCAAAACGGAATTCTTGATATAAAATTATATGATATTTCGGAAAAACAACGATCTATTCCACTAAGAATTTGAGTGAAATAAAGTGCAATTGCAACAACCTCACCAGCGGTAGACATGCCTGTTATAGCACGTGCTACTACAAAACCATAAACAATAAATATCTTTAACATTCCAACAATTCCATCTAAAATATAAGGGAATCTAAGCTCCTTATAGATGATAAGAAATGTTTTACTAATTACAGATATGGTTTTATCTATCTGGGCT
>JAAZIT010000268.1 GCA_012800685.1 Clostridiales bacterium | reverse complement strand
CGAAGTGCCCAGAAGATAAAGAGAAGGCAATTAAGGATGCACTTAAGCATTTTGGGATGATTTAGTAGAATTATTTAAAAGAAAACGATAAAATAAATTCAGAAGAAAAAACTAATCTAGAAGAAAAACTTCTAGGTTAGTTTTGAAGATTATTTATATCATATTGTTTATATCGCTTTGGCGTTATAATATTAATTTTAAAGAAAGGAAGGAAGATGCGTGATGAAAAGTTTAAATAAAAGTGTAAATAGAAGAGGTGTTAATAACTAGTCGGTAAACGACAATTTGTTTACCGATTTTCATACTGAATAAGGAGACATGATAATGAAAAGAATTACCTTTTTTTGTATATTGATAATTCAAGCAATACTATTGGTTGGATGTAGAACTGTAGAAAGAAATATTGTAGAGGAAGCGGAGCTAGACGAGGGGAAGACTAATGAAATAGCACAAAATATTGTTTTTATTTGCAACAGACAGCAATACAATGAAAACTACTATAATTTAGGGTATTTTATAGATAATCTTGGTAATAAGAGCTATTTTGATTTGTCGAATAAATCAATTGATTATGCGGAAGACATAAGTGTTTTGTATGAATATTTAAATGAAAACATCGAAAAATATGAAAAAATACCATTTTTGGAAAAAGAACAATTGTATGAATGTTATGAGTATTTGAATTTAGTAGATGAAAATGCAGAGATAGAAGAAGAATGTGTGATGGCGGATTATGGAGCGTATTTTTTATACGGAGTTCGTCTGTCTGAAAGCGGTAATGTTGAACTAATTCTTTTGGAAGAGTATGGTGACTGGAATAGAATTAACCTAGATGATAATGTAGACAATATTATTGAAATTATCGGAAAAGATACATGGAGAGACAATTTTTAAGCTGGGTTCAAGGTATTAGATATGAAGGGGTTAATATCCCTATAATGAAAGTCAATGATTTAAATGTCGTTTCTTTAGAGGATAAAGAATATAAATTTTCAGAAATATGGGAATAAACTGTTAATTATAGAAGGTTTGGATATTTGCTAAATTTACGTTAAGCCATAAACAATAATATATTTTATAAGCCTCTTTTCATTCCACGAGCAGATTTTATATTTGCTCGTGAAAATTTTTGTGTTAAGAATATAATAGAGCATTTGTAATATTTGATGAATTTGGTATAATAAGTCATGGCAACACTTTGGCAACAGAAAATCAGTAAGCCAAAATAAATTGTGCAAATGAGGTAAAATATCAGCAGATTTCAAACAAAACTTAAACAAAATAGTTTGAGTTAATACGATAACTTGCCGAGTTTGAGTGACCTGAAAACGCTGGAAAGCCGCTAAATAAGCGACTTCCCAGTTTTTGCGTCAGCAAAATGTCAGCAGAATTTAGAATCATGATAAGATAATATTGTTGTATAATGGGATAAATATTTTAGAGGATTTAGAAAAAGTGATACGAATTTTAAGAATAGTATTGTATATTGTTTATGTAGAAAAAATAGTCTTTATTTTCAGAATGTAATTTATTCTGGAATAGAGGCGTATTTATATAATAGAATGTATGTATAAGAGGAGGGCTATACTAAGCGATGAAAATATTAATATATGGCGCAGGTGTAATTGGCAGTCTATATGCGGTGCAGTTCTTTCAAGCTGGATATGATACAAGCATCTATGCCAGAGGTGAACGACTGAAAACCTTGCGAAATTGTGGTCTGCAATTTCAAGATAAAACGACTGTAAAAATAGCAAATGTAACTGTTATGGATAAAGTTGATTTATTTGACTTTTTTGATTATATTTTTTTAACCGTTCGCGAGGAACAGGCAGAAACTGCGCTGAAAGAGCTTAGAGACAATGTTAGTCCAACGATTGTTACAATGGTGAATACAACTGTTCCTTATTCTGAATGGGAAAAGCATTGTGGGCAAGGACGAATTCTCCCTGCGTTCCCGGGTGCAGGTGGCAGCATTGACGATGGCGTATTGAATGCAACATTAACTCCTCGCATTATTCAGCCCACAACTTTTGGAGAAATCGGTGGAGTGAATAGTGAGCGGCAACAAAAACTATCAGAAATTTTTAAGCGAAGCCATATTCCCTATCAAATCGTTCCCAATATGTATTTTTGGCAACTTTCCCATTTAGGACTTGTAGTGCCACTGGCAGATGCGTACTATCTAAGTCAAAATCCAAAACAGGTCTATCGCGACAAAAAGATTATGAAGACGACAGCATTTATGATTAAGCGAAATTTTCGAATTCTTGCCAGACAAAACATTTTGTCACCTTTAAAATTTTACATATTTAGATATATTCCTTTAGGCATTATGCAACGAGCACTAAGCTTGATTTACAAAAGTGATTTTGGAAATAAATTTATGTATCAGCACTCAATTAAAGCACCAGAGGAAATGCATCGGTTACATCAAGATTATTATCGTGCAATGCAGATAGATGAATGAATAAAATGAGCATACTTTGAAGAAATGAATAATGGTATTGTAGTACAGTATATAAAATTTAGTTAGAATAATAGAGGCGGAGCATATCAGAATGATATGTTTCGCTGATTTTTTGGTGTAAAATGGTGT
>JAAZIT010000267.1 GCA_012800685.1 Clostridiales bacterium | reverse complement strand
GTAATAATTACGCTGTTGTATTTTGTTAATTAATTGCATTGTAGTGATTCCTCAAGTGTTTTAGCACGTTCCTTACTAGTCATTATTTCACAAAGCTTTAATGAAAACTTCATTGCAGCTCCCGCTCCCTTTGCAGTTATAATTTTTTCATCAACAATAACTAAATCCTCAGAATATTTTGCACCTAAAAGCTGCTCCTCGAATCCTGGGAAACAAGTTGCATTCTTTCCGTTTAACAGGTTTTTGTGTCCAAGAATTGATGGAGCTGCACATATTGCTGCAATATACTTGTTGTTTTTAACACAAAAATCAATTGCATTCTGAACTGTACTATTGTTTTCTAAATTAAGTGTACCAGGCATTCCTCCAGGTAGTACTATCATATCAACACTATCATTAAGTGTTACCTGTTTATCATCAATATCAGTTAAAACAGATATACCATGAGACCCTTTAACAACCTGTGAATCAATACCAACCGTAACAACATCTAGCTCACACCTTCTTAAGAGATTAACTGGTGTAAGTGCTTCAACCTCTTCAAAGCCATTTGCAATAAAAACATAGATCATATTTAAACCTCTCTTTTAAAATAAACTGTGTATTTTTCTAAAAGAAAAACTGGATTATAGGATTTTTTTGATCTTCTAAGTCCCTCGATTCCTAAATCTTCTTCTCTATTAATATATTTAAAGTCCTCAGCACACATTTTAGCAAATTCATTGCATATAGTTGGATATGAGCCTTGAATATCAGCATTTGCTTTTTCAATATGGACAACAAAGGTATTAGAATTAAGTCTTTCCCCTATTGTAAATCCAACTATTTCATTGTTGACTTTTAGCACTCCACCTTTTAGACCAAACTCATCAAAATGATTAAAATATGTGTTTATAGCAAATTGCTCACATATACTAGAAAAATCATCATAACCTTTACTCTCGTTATAAGAATTAACTGCAAAATTTATACATTCACCAAAAAGCTCTTCAGTTAGCTTGTGAAATGACCAATTATTTTCTTTAAATCTTCTTATATGGTTTCTTTTTCCGTGAAACTTTTTACCTTTTAGGTTAATTAAATCATCTGAATTATAAATATAGTCATAGTAGCTTTCGTCGGTTTTAACTACAAGATTTTCACCACCATATATATTTAGAAGTTCTTGAAGACTTTCTTTAGTTACTGATGAAAGTACCAACTGATGACCTAATTTATTTGAATATATATTTAATTCGTTGATTACTTCCTTAATACTTCCCTGCCCTGCTGGATAATTAAAAACAGGAAATTCCCCATCTATTGAACCTGTAATATAAAAATCCTTGTATCTAGTTATTACTGAATCATTAAGTCTACGCCATGCCATGTTGTTTGCAAATGAATATTCGCATCCCATAAAATCTGATTTGTTAAGTAACTCGTTTATCCAATCTTTATCTTCAATTTTTATCTCTCTAAAATTTAACATATTGCTCCTATTCCCAAATTATCTTATCTAACTGCCCAATCAACTTGTTTGATATATCCTTAATGTCATAAGCTTTCCTACCATCACTGCAAGGTATAACAATCCAATTTTGTTTTTTAGCAGTATATAGTGCGGCTTCCCTGCATTTATTTAAAAAGTCCACATTAATTTCATGTATATCTTTTTTATTTTCGTCACCGTTATATCTATTAAGCAACAGTTTTTGTGATATATCAATAGGCATATCCAGAAAAATTACTGCATCGGGTTTAGGAAGACCTAATCGAGAATACTCGTATTCCTCTAACCAGTTTAAATAGTCATCCCACTGGCTTTTTGGAAGCTTTACCATTTGATAAATTGCATTGGAAGTAACATATCTAGCTGCCAAAATAAATGATTCTGCCTTATAATCTTTTTCCCAAAAAAGCTTATAGCTTGCATACCTGTCAACTGCATAAAAGCTTGAGGCAGCATACGCATTTATATCTGTGGCATTATCCGAAAATTCCCCATTTAAATACATCTTAACAAGAGATGATGATGGATTTTCATAATTTGGAAAGCTTATAGCTTTATGTGTAATTTTCTTTTCTTCCAAATACTTATCCAAAAGTTCAAACTGTGTTGACTTTCCTGAACCATCTAGTCCTTCTAGTACAAATAATTTACCATTTTTCATTATCAATTTCCTTTTTTAATAATAGTTGTCCTAAGGTTCTAAATTCTTAATGTAATACTAGGACTTTTTCAATTACAGTCATAAAAACTCATATATTTAATTATACCATTTTAGCATTTGTTAGTCAACAAGTTTAATACTTAACACTTTTAATTAATTTTAAAGTGTTAAGTAAATTACATTAAAAAGGAATGAAATATAATTTTTTCACACTATTTGCATATATGGACATCTCGTTGAATATAATTATTTTAGCCAGCGATATTACAGGCAGTGCCTGTTAAAATTAAGTTTATAAAACTAGGAGGAAGCTATGGATTTTAAAGTTAACCGAGAAACCTTTACTACTTCTGAAGTAGTGTTGGACACAAGTTTTGAGCAGGCAGTGGAGCTTGACCACATTCTGCCTGACTACTACCCAGATATTTTTAAAATTTTAAAATGCCGTATTATGCCGAGGATAGTTTCCCACAGCATAATTGGCGATGACGTATCCCAAAGCGGCACAAAAAAGCTAACATTTGAGTTGGTTGCATGTGTCAAGGTGTGGTACCAATCAGATAATTTAAAGGGTATCAGCTGCATTGAGCAAAAGATGAATTTTACAAAAACAGTAGAACTGGCTGGAAATTGCGAAAACCCATTAATTAACATTTGCCCTAAAACCGACTATGTTAATTGCAGAGTTATAAACCAAAGACGTCTTGATATACGAGGCGCTGTTAGCACAAAGGTTAAAATTGTGGGTGAAAAGAAACAAAGCATTATAGTTGATGCTTTTGGTGGAAATGTTCAGCTTAAAAAATCTTTTGTTACCTTTCCTTCCAAGCGTTTAATTGCTGCAAAAAGAATTACTGTTATTGAAGAACTTGAGCTTGGTGTTGCAAAACCACCTATTTTGTCTGTAATCAAATCAGATTGTATTATTTCATCTTCTGAGCAGAAGGTTATAGCAAATAAGCTAGTTACCAAAGGCGAGGCACATATTAATATGCTTTACACGTGCAACAAGGACGAGGGTGAAGGTATTGAGGCAATGCAGTTTAGTATTCCCTTTAGTCAAATAATAGACATTGAAGGAATAGATGAACATTTTGAGGCATTTGTTGATATTTCATCAGTAAGCTGCGATATAATGACTAAGGGTGTTGGCGAAACTGGTGAATTCGAATGTGAGTTAGTTCTTCTTGTTAATTGTACAGCATTAAAATACGAAACGGCTGAGCTAGTCACCGACGTATATTCAACAAATTATGAGTGTACATTTAACAATTGTGAAACGAAGCTTGAAAATATGCCAATCTCAATTAATGAGACTAAAGCAATTAAAAGCTCATTAACGTGCCAAGACAATCAAATAAAGAGTGTATATGATGTTTCTTGTGAGGTGTCTAATATCAACGGAAGATTTGATCATGACAACGACAAGTTTATAATAAGCGGCAACATTAGCTTCT
>JAAZIT010000003.1 GCA_012800685.1 Clostridiales bacterium | reverse complement strand
GCTTTCATTTGTGTGAGAAGTGCACATTTAATGTCGTTATATTCAAAACCACCAGATACTGCACCAGTTCTAACATACACCATTTTAGGAATGATTTTTGAGTTTTCGCCGTAAATCTCGCTAGGAAGCCCTACTTCTCTTAAATCATTTACAATGATAGGCACGGTCTTTTCACTTCCGGCAAATACTATAACACAATATTTTTGCTCAATAAAAGTAGTTAGCTCCTCAATTAATTGCTTTATATCGCCACCCCAGCTTGCTGTTTGATAGCAATTAGAGTTAATTAGCTTTTTAAATCTAATATCAGTTCCACCACGCATAAAGGTATCGAGAAAAACAAGAGGTTTTTTCTCGATATTTAACATCATTTGTGGAAATTCATAATAAAAACCGTCAAGCTGTTTAAAAAGAATTCCCTCTTCATACATAAGCTTAAGGTCTTCACTAAACTGCCCTAAGATTCCCTTAGACTTCTCAAAACAATTTTGATATTCTGAAATAACTGTTATACCGTCAAAATAATCTAGAACAGTATAAATTTCTTTGTATACAAGCATATAATACTTGTCAGTGTTTGTAAGAGATATTCCACTTCGTAAAAGCTCAATATCGTTGTTAAGAAAGCTAGAGATCTTGTCGGATTTTTTTCCTCTAACTTCTTTTTCGAGCTTTTCAATTTCATTAGCAAGCCACTCATTAGATTGGAATATTATTTCTAATGCTGGTCTAATTGTAATTTTATCAATGCTGTCAGTTCTTCGCTGAGATTCTATGTTAAAATATGATATTAAATCAACCTCGTCACCCCAAAGCTCAATTCGTACTGGTTGGTTTGATTGAACAGGGAATATATCAATTATTGAGCCTCTTATGGAAAATTGAGATTGCCCTTCAACCTGCTCTGATTTAACATAGCCTGATGCAACAAGCTTTTGAGTTAAATCTGTAACTGAAATTTCAACACCTGAGCTTATTTCAAAGGAATACTCATCAAGCTTATCTGGTGGTATAGTTCCTTGCATACAGGCCTCACAGCTTGCAGCCATTATCCTACACTGTCCAGTTTTAATTTTACTAAGCGTTTCAATTCGTTGATGCTCATATTCCATTGAAATGCCCTCAAGATACGCAAAATTATAATCTTTAGCTGGATAAAAACAACAAAGCTCCTTGTCGGCAAGTTGATTTATATCCGCAGTCATTCTCCTAGCAGAGCTTTCGTCGTCACATATTACTAAAACAGGGGACAACTCAGAAAGCCCTAAAACTGTATGGGCTTTGTGGATATTTGAAACACCAGTTAATGATACAGGTGTATATCCCCCTATAACAGCCGTCTCAAGCTCTTGATAAAAGGGGAGTTTTTTGCATATATCGTAAAAAATATTCAAAGGTTTTTCCTCTCGTTATTCTGAAAATTTAGTTCTATATTACTATGTTATTCTAAAAGAGCAGATTTTATTATGAATTATATAAGTTCATAGCTTTATCTATTTTTCCGTCAACAATTAGTTCAATTGCATTAATTGCTTTTTCAAATACATTATCTAGCTCTTTTATTTCGTTATCCGTAAAACGAGATAAAACCCAGTCCGCTAAATTATAATCCTGGTGTGGTTTTTTTCCAACACCGATTTTAATTCGTGGAAAATCGTCGCTTCCAGTTAATTGACATATACTTTTTATGCCATTGTGTCCACCATGAGTGCCTTTTCGACGTATTCTAAGCTGTGATGGCTCGAGGGAAATATCATCATAAATAACTAAAATATTTTCAATTGGTATTTTATAAAAATTCATTGCCTCAACAACAGCCTCACCACTATTGTTCATGTATGTTTGTGGTTTCATTACCAAACAACGCTTTCCGCCAATAGAAGCATCACCAATCATTGATTTGAATTTAAAGCGTGTTATATCAAAATTTTTCTTTTTAGCCATTGTGTCCACCGTAAGAAAACCTGCATTGTGTCTCGTGTCCTC
>JAAZIT010000266.1 GCA_012800685.1 Clostridiales bacterium | reverse complement strand
TGAAGAGCATCGTAAAGCGTGGCTTTTAAAGGTGACAATAAACACTGGAAAAACCCTACTTACTTCAGCATGGAATAGACACCGTACGGATATAGAAAATGCTGAAAACATAGGGGAGTTTATACCTGAAAATAGCGAAGTGTATTATGCCGTTCAAAAGCTTCCTGAAAAATATCGAGTTGTTATTCACCTATTTTATTTTGAAGAGCTTTCAATTTTGCAGATATGTAAAATGACAGGGTCAAAAGAATCAACAATTAAATCACAATTGCATAGAGGAAGAGGAATGCTAAAAAATTTGTTAAAGGAGGAACAATATGAGTTTTAAAGAAAAATACAAATTGGATAATGAAAAACTAGTTCCTGATGAGGCGTTTCTAGCACAACTAAGCTCTAAAATTGAGGTTGCACAAGCAAATAGAAAACGTTCTAAGATTAAAATACTATATACATCTGTTGCAGCAGTTTTAGTGATAGGGGTGTTTGGAATTAGTTTAAAGGCTCTAAATTCCAATAAAATCAAACCGGCTAGTGACAGTAGCTCAAGCACCAGTGACAGCAGTACTGGAACTTTCCCAAATCAAGGCGGTAACAAAGATTCTTTAAGTTCTTCATCTAATTTATTTTCAAAACAAGACAAGTGGTATGATGAAGATAAATCTGACCAAGAAAATTTTGATGAATTTGTATTAAGGCTCGCTAATACTAAGGATGTTAAAAAAGTATATAGTGGTTCTGAAGAGATATTTGGTGATGAAGATATAATTGAACCAAAGGAAATAAACAAAATCTTTAAAAAGCTTAAAAATGCTGAAATAACAGCTGAGGATTATTCTGAAAAAAGCCCTCTATATTATATGGTTGTTTTTAATAATGGGGAAATTGTAAAGTTCAAGATTTTTGATAATCAGTATGTTCAATTTAATGATTTAACCTCGAGCTTTACTATTAAGTAATAATAAAATTAAACAATTTATAAAGATAATACCTGCATATTTAATAGTGTAGGTATTGTTTTTTAAAAATATTTTTTATTATTGCAACCTTTCAATGTTTTATGCAGTGTATCTTATGTAAGCACAATTTGGAAGAAAATTATGCAACATAAAGAAAGGGGTTTATTAAAATGAAAAATAAATCAACCAAGATTATTAGCGGTTTACTTGCCGCACTAATGCTTTTGACAGGTTGTCAAGGTAGTGGAAAAAAAGAGGGTAAAGATTCAAGTGGAGCCTTAAATGTTCAGCTTTCGCAATATGGTCAACAGATTACTGTTGAGGATATTAAAAGCCAATATACATCTTATTCAGATGGTATTATGCCACTTTACAATGTTGCTCGAGACGAGGCTTTTGAAATTGATTTTAATTTTTCTTATGACGAAGCTTTTGATAAAGGCGCTAAAGATTTTGTTACAGTACACACTGACAGTAAATGTCTTGAAGAAAGCATGATTTACACATATAGCAAAGTACAGGGAGATTTTGCCGAAAATATGAAGCTTGAGATCTCACCAGTTTCTCCAACCCTAGCCACTGGCTCAGAAAAGACCGACTACATATACAATGATCACCCAACATGGGGAAATGCTCCAATATTTTATATTGCAATTTGGTATGACACCGAAAACAGTGAAATTACTAAGCTTGAAACACCAGTTGTAATTCCATTTACAGTTAAAAACGAAATTGAAGCACCAAATGTTAAGGGCGTTGTTGACAATACCGGACGTTTTAAATTAGTTTGGGATCCAATTGAGGGTGCTGAAGAATATAGAATATACAAACTTCTTAGTGGGCAAAGCACAGGAATATCTAATCACCCTGTAAAAGGCGCTGAATATGCCTATAGCGACAGTTTAATATATGACGAAACAACTACTGAATTGGAATTTGATAATTTTGCTGGTGCGGAACATGGACTTGCTCTTCATGAACGCTTAACCACAGGTGAAATATATGTAATTG
>JAAZIT010000265.1 GCA_012800685.1 Clostridiales bacterium | reverse complement strand
TAGCATAAAAAGTGCTAATACAAACGATAATATTTTAAGTGATTTCCTTTTCATATTTCACCTCACGTTTTTTTATATTTCTATTATATCATATAACTTCGTTCTTTTATATAGATTTTGCAATTTAAATCTAACTTATTAAAGGATAATGTATTAATTTTTATTCAAATATAGGAATATTTTTGTACGGTTTTCACAAATTGATATATTTTTCCAAAAATATCTTAGCATTTCATATTTTAATATAGCTAAGTACTACGAATCTACTTAAAACACCCAACGTAACAAAAGAAATTATACGTAAATTTAAATAAAAAAACCCATTTGATAAAGCATAGTGTGTATCAAAGTATGATTAAAAAACAAAATGAACAACAGGTCTTTAAACCAATGTTTTTTTAGTTTTTAAAGGTTGGCTGCCAGTTTTAAAAAAGTAAGTTACAAAGGGAAAAATCACTTAACAAGTTTATACTTCTATTAAAATTGTCAAATTAAGTACTTACATTAAATATAATTTAACATGAATTATGTGTTATTATACGCTGATGATGTTCAAGTAAGGATAACTTTTTTTGTGTCATATGTGTGTCATACGCAGAAATTCTTACAGAATCTAAGCCTAGTGACAAAAAGAAAAATCCCCACAAACAAAGCGTTTGTGGGGATTTATAATCAATAAGATATTTAATTTTATTATCTCTTTGAGAACTGTGGAGCACGACGAGCGCCTCTTAAACCGTACTTCTTTCTTTCCTTCATTCTTGGGTCTCTTGTTAAGAAACCAGCAAGCTTTAGCTCTGGACGTAGTTCTGGGTTGAACTGAAGTAGAGCTCTTGAAAGACCATGTCTGATAGCACCAGCCTGTCCTGTAACTCCTCCACCTGCAACTGTACATACAATGTCAAAATTTTCAACTGTATTTGTAAGAGCAAGAGGCTGACGAACGATAAGCTTTAATGTCTCAAGACCAAAGTAATCATCGATATCTCTGCTATTGATTGTGATTTTACCAGTTCCCTGATAAACACGTACTCTTGCTACTGAGTGCTTTCTTCTACCTGTGCCATAAAAATATGGCTGCTTTGATTCGTACATATTCTATACTCCTTCCTAAAATTCATAATTTTCTGGCTTTTGAGCAGCATTATTATGCTCAGCACCCTTGTATACTCTTAAACGTGTTGCAGCAGCACGTCCAAGTGTGTTGTTTGGAAGCATACCTTCTACTGCATATGTCATTGCTTTGTCTGAGTTTTCAGCCATAAGCTTTGAGTATTTAACTTCCTTTAGGCCACCAATCCAGCCTGTGTGCCAAATGTGAGCCTTCTGCTCAAGTTTTTTTCCTGTTAGTACAGCCTTGTCGCTGTTAATGATAATTACATGATCTCCGCAATCGGCATGTGGTGCAAAAGTTGGCTTATGCTTACCACGTAGAATATGTGCAGCTTTAGCAGCAGTTCTACCTAGTGAAATTCCATTTGCATCAAGAACATACCACTTACGGTTGTTTACGTCATTACCTTTAGGCATATAAGTTGACATAATTAATTCCTCCATAAATAATAATTAAATAAATCTTAGACGTGGGTTAAATCACGCTATCAAGCGTAATTATCGTCTGTTTATTTGCAACATTGTTAATTATATCAGAAAATACAGAAATGTCAATAGCCAAAATCCTGAATTTTTAATTTATATCCCTCTAACACTTAATATCTCTCTAATTCTCTCCGAATTGCTCTATATCTCGCAAATGGTTTCAGATTTAAAACTTTGTTTATTTTAATAGTATTAGAGGTATTATTACTTAGAATTTTGCATTTATTACACAAAAGCCACATATTAAATATGTAGCTTTATGCTTATTTTTATTATACCTCAACTATAGAATCGCCAGATAAATCGGCTGTTTTATCATCAAAAAAGATTTGCGTGAGAAAAGCAGATAGTTCTTCATCCTTCAATTCTTTATCATTAAGATAAACAGATTTTATTTCTATTTCAGTATATTTATAATAATCATAATCAAATGCAAAAACAATAGATAAAATTGCCTCTTCTCCATTATAAGACGACTTTGCCTTAGCAGTAACTAGCTGTGAGTTTTCATTATTTAAACATGACCACGAAATATTATTATGTCCTAAATACGACTCAATTGACTTTTCAATCGTTTTGTATGAGGTATCTTTTACTTCGGAAAAATTACTAATATCATCAACATAATAATTTTTAACCAATTGAGTATAAGAGTCCCCAGTCATTAATGAATAGCTTATTAATCCATTTTGCCAAAATGCAACTAGGAAAAAAATTATGGCAAAAATATGATATTGTTTTTGATTTTTCAGCTTTTGATTTCTTACTATTAAATATAAAATTGGGATTAAAACAAGAAACTTAGGAATCCTAGTAGTATTAACAGTTGAGTTTAGATAATTATCAACTTTAATTCTATCCTTAATACACATTAATACACAGACGATATAAGCAAATATCCAAAAAGCTATTGCAACATAAGCTGAAAAGGCTATTTTTTCTAAAAATAAAGCAAAAAGTGGTGCAGCAGCAACAAACCACACTGGTGCATTATCTACTGGTGGTTCCTGAACATAATTATAATTAACATTATTGAAAGGAGGTATGTTAAATCTCCCTCCATTATTTACGTTTTGGTACATAATTCCTCCAATTATTAATCTTCTTCATTAATTTCAGGAAAACCCCATCCATTAACATTAGCCCTTCTAAATGCCCCAAAAATCCTATCAGAAAAGCCCTTATCTATTTTATCTTGTTTAGCAAGGAAGTTTTTTATTTCTTCCCTTTTGGTATGCCCATCAACAGAGCATTTTGATTTTACAACATTTATGTCGTTTCTCTTCGCGGCAGATTTAATTATTTTTTCAGGGGTCAAGCTTAGTGGTCTTATAAGAGTAATCTCTTTTCTTGTTAGATAACTTTTTGGTGAATATACACCAATTCTTCCCTCAACAAATAAGTTCATTATAAAAGTTTCAGTTGCATCATCCATATGATGCCCTAGAGCAATTTTATTACAGCCCGCATCTTTAGTTGCGTCATGCAAAGCTCCTCGACGCATTTTTGCACAAAGAGAGCATGGATTTCGCTCTTTTCTTACATCAAAAACTATTTCACCAATTTGGGTACGCTTTAAAACGTATTTAACGTTTAATTCATCGCACATTTTTTGTACAGGTGAATAATCAGTCTCAATTCCACCAAATTGTGGGTCAAGAGTTATACCAACCACACCATAATCAATGCCTATAAATTTTTTTAGCATTACTAATCCTTTTAATAGTACAAGGCTATCCTTGCCTCCAGAAATACCAACT
>JAAZIT010000264.1 GCA_012800685.1 Clostridiales bacterium | reverse complement strand
TAATACCAGTATAAAACAGGATACGCTCTGTTGTAGTTGTCTTACCAGCGTCAATATGCGCCATAATACCAATATTTCTGGTATTTTGTAATGAACAATCCCTTGGCATAAAATCCTCCTAAACTGATTACCATCTGTAGTGAGCGAAAGCCTTATTAGCTTCTGCCATTTTGTGTGTATCGTCACGTTTCTTGCATGAACCACCAACGCCATTTAATGCGTCAAGGATTTCCGCTGCAAGTCTTTCTTTCATTGTGTCTTCATTACGAGTTCTTGAATACTTTGTTATCCATCTTAAGCCTAATGTTTGACGTCTTTCAGGTCTAACCTCGATTGGCACCTGATAAGTTGCACCACCCACACGACGAGCTTTAACCTCTAACTGTGGCATGATGTTTTCCATTGCTTCTTCAAATGCTTCAAGAGCAGGCTTACCTGACTTCTCTTCAACAATTTCAAAAGCACCATAAACAATTTTCTGAGCTACACCCTTCTTGCCATCAAGCATGATGTTATTTACAAGACGAGTTACGATAGTAGCTTTGTAAATAGGATCTAGCAATACGTCTCTTTTAGCTATTTTACCTCTTCTTGGCACTATAATTCCCTCCTTCACAAATAAATGAATTCATAGGTACTCGCTTCTAAGAATTTCTTCTTAGCCCCGTCAGTACAGTTGGAGAGGTATAAACGTATTACTGTTTATATATAATCTCCACTTAACTGTGGTAGTTGAGTTCTATAAAAATGTTTGACCTTTTACTGTTTCTGACTATTTAGCAGCACCAGCTTTTGGTCTCTTAGCGCCATACTTTGAACGAGACTGCATTCTCTTAGCAACGCCCTGTGCATCCAAAGTACCACGAACGATATGGTAACGGCAACCAGGCAAGTCCTTAATTCTTCCGCCTCTGATTAGTACAACAGAGTGCTCTTGAAGATTATGTCCTTCGCCAGGAATGTAAGCTGTTACTTCATGACCGTTTGTAAGTCTTACTCTCGCAATTTTTCTCATAGCTGAGTTAGGCTTCTTTGGTGTTGCAGTTCTTACAGCAGTACATACGCCTCTCTTTTGTGGACAACTTTGATCAATTTCTTGCTTCTTCTTAGAGTTAAATCCCTTTTGAAGTGCAGGAGCTGTTGATTTAGCTTTGTTCACGTCTCTTCCTTTTCTAACTAGTTGGTTAAAGGTTGGCATGATATCTCTCCTTTCTTGAAAATTTTGTTAAAACACTGACACACTTTGCCAGCATACCTGAATATTATACACTACGCAGCGTCACTTGTCAAGGGGTTTTGAGTGCTTTTTTTCACAAAAATGCCACTGACAATAGCCCATGTTTTTATAGTATTTACAAATTCAGCCATATTAAACACTATTTATCGGTTTTATTAGTATTTCTTTTTCAATATCGCATTTTTCTATACTCTTTTGTTTCTTATGTTTATAGTATTCATTTACAAGACTTTTGTAACCCATTTCCTTAAGCTTATCATAACTAATTTTATAATTCTTTTTACAATGCTTTCCGCTTGAAATAAAACGAATATACCGCTGTAAATAATCATCAATTATCTTTAAACCTATATTAACATTTATTACAGGGAAATACCATCTTGACCATGTTAGATTAACAGATTTATCATCATATTTATCAAAAAACTTATCATTAAAGGCTCTTATCATGGCTTTCATGGCCCTTTCGTCTGTAGCATTTTTTCTTTTCTTCCAACGAAAAAGGGCGTTTGCTTTTCTTCTTATCTTACCCTTCATCTTTTTTATTGCAATATCCGAAACATCAATTGATTTAGAAAAATATGAAATTCCTAGAAACTCCCACTTTTCATTAGGGTTAATGCAAAACTCCTTAGTAGAATTTATTTTAAGGTTAAACTTATTTAGCATATTTAACATTATTTCACGATAATTATTTCTTGAGCCTTCATCTTTTGCAAAGAGAATTATGTCATCAGAATATCTTGCATACACAACATCTTTTTTATAAAAATACATATCCATTTCTCTAAGATAAACATTAG
>JAAZIT010000263.1 GCA_012800685.1 Clostridiales bacterium | reverse complement strand
TGACGGGAGGGCATAACCTCCCTTTTATTTATGGCAAAAAAGAAAACATTACCAAAAACCCTAAAACAAAAAGCCGTATCACTTTTCGCAAGCGAAAAAGAAGAATACGCTTTTTATTTAAAAGAATATAAAGAAAAATACTTACCCAAAGAATTTAACCAATTGGAATTATTAGATGAATTATGTAACGATGAAATTGACCACTATATAAGTATCACTTCACGTGGTGATGGAAAATCATTTAACTATATATCAGCTGTTGGTTATCTATGCTACCATCTTAATATGGGTTGTACGCTCTTAGTTCGCCATTTCACCCTACAGGACAAAATGAGAGAGCTGGTAGAAGATATTTTACAAACAATTGGCTGGTGTCATTTCTCTACTGATTATCACTACAGGTCAACATCTGACTATCTCATTATTTCTATTGGTGACAAAGATGTCTTTCTTATTACCGATATTAACAACGCAAGCGACTTGAAACAATCATCAGCCGTCTTAAAAAACTTTCCTATTATGCTTTATGATGAGTTTTTAACCTTATCAGATGACTACTGTAAAAATGAATATGAAAAAATTAGAACAATCTACAAATCTATTGACCGTGTTAAAAATCGCCCATATATCAAAACACCAAAAATGATATACCTAGCTAACCCCGTCAACTTTGATAGCCCGCTACTCCCATCACTAAAAATCTATAATAAGCTACAAACCCAAGAAATAAACACTATTAAACAGTATAATAACGTTTTATTAGAGTTAAGGCGAAACGATGCCCGAAACGATGGAAAAAACTTGCGGGCATTCCCCGATGAAGATGATGCCGATGTTACGGGTGAATTCCAATTCTCTAATCATAAGCTAGTAAGTGAAGAAAAGTATTTCAACATCTACAATCACGCTAAATCCGTAAAGGTCAAATTAGATGATAAAATGATGTTGCACATCATCGCAAAAAATGATAATATTGTATTATCAATTGAAAGAAGCGACAACACAGAAAACTACTGTATAAATCTAGCAGATGAAACAGAAAACAGTAAATATCTAAACGACAAATATTATAAGCAAAGCTTTATTAAAAAGCATGAAAAAGGTATGTTTTTATATAAGGATAGTTTCTCAAAAACTTTTATGGAACGTGATACAATGCTTATGCAACTAAACATATTTAAACTTATCCCACAAGCTAAAGAGCTTACAACAGAAGAAACCTATACCAAAATTAAGGAAAATAATTTCCTTAAAGCCTTAGCCCAAAAATATGAATAGAAGAGAGGTCTCTATTATGCATCATCAAAGTGAATTACTTGACTTTTTAAAGAAATTTAAAGGAAAAAAAGTCTCGCTTTATGCTGATATAGAGACTTTTACGTGTAATAAAGAAGAGGGCATAGAACACCCATCAAAATATCACTCATTCACTTACTCGCTCGCTATAGCTTATTTTAACAACGATGATTTTCCAAAGGTAGCTGTTTTCAATAATTTTTATGACTTCTTTGAAAAAGTCAAACAAAGAAAAATAAGAAAATCACTGTCTTTTGACTTTATTTTTCATAATGGTGAGAAATTCGATAATCATTTTTTTATAGAAGAAATGCAAAGCTATTATAACTTACCTGTATATACTGAATACAACAAAAACGCAAACAATACCGCAAACAAAGACACTCGAAAAAAGGGCACTATTGAAACCGAAGAAAAAAAATACGGCTTAGTGCTAGAAAGTCGCATCAAGTCAT
>JAAZIT010000262.1 GCA_012800685.1 Clostridiales bacterium | reverse complement strand
TTTCAATTAATTACGACGATGATTTTTCTTTAGATCAAAATTTACAAGATGTATTAGATGAGGTTTACAATAATGGTTATTCAGACATCTATTAATTAACTTTTAAAGCGTTCTTGGTTTGCTCAAGCGTGGAAAACCATCATATATTATGAAAACAAGAATTATAATGAAGTCAGGGAAACAATTTAATATATATACTTCGAAGTGTTTGGCTGACTATTGCGAAGACGGCAGATTATTCGCAAAGTCTATTCAAAAGGTTATGCAATTGTTTAAAGTTGACTGTGTTATATTTGATTACTGTTTATAAAAGTATTGAATTATGAAGACCCTTAAAACAATTTTAGGCAAAACACTGAAAATTAGTGTAAACCATTCAAAACGTACATTTACGATCCGTACCGAATCGGCAAAATATCGTACCTTCAGGATGTCAAAAGAAGAATTCAATTCCTGCCTGCATAATACTGGCAATGATTGGAACAATTTCTTAAGAAGTGATGACTACTATAAGGTTAGGTAGTCTCACTATTTTTCACCCGCAAAGGGCACATCTGCAAAAGACGGTGCTGTTTAGAATGTCGTATTTCATTGCGGGACAATTATTAACAATTAAATAAATAGAGTTATGAATGCAATTGAATTAAAAGTTTATTCTTATAATGAATTAAGCCAAAATGCAAAAGAGAAGGCTAAAGATAATTATCACGATTATTTTTGTTTTAGTGACTATAGTGGTGAAATTATAGATTATTGGTTGGAGAAATACAATGTTGAGAAGTATTTTTATTATAAAAAGGCTTATTTTAGTGGATTTTGGTCCCAGGGAGACGGCGCGATGTTTGAATATTACAATTTAGAAAGTGATTTGATTAAAGAGGCTATAAACAGTCTGGACATTAAAAAATCGATTAAAGATATAATGTATAATACTTTACGTATTACAGCAAAAAGCGAACAAAGTGGTCACTATTATCATCAAAAAAGCGTTAACCACAATTTAGATATATATATAGAAACAAATAGCGACGTGTATGCTAACTTATACAGTTACACTGCATTATATACAGACGAAATAAAACAGTATATTATTGATAAATATGATAATTTATGTAGTGAGTTATATACTATGTTAGAAAATGAGTACGAAATGTTAACAAATGAAGAAAGCATTAGTATGTTTTATGAAGACAATGGTACGATGTTTTTTGAGGATGGAACGGTATACAATTTTTAAGCGTGTACAATAATTAATTAAAGCAGTATAATAGTCAATAATTTTAAAAACATAATAATTATGAATACATTATTTATTACAGAAAAAAGCATGTTTTTTGCTAGCGAATCATTGAAAAATGAGCTCAATGAGGTATATAACGGATCCGATATTATTAATATTGCATACACCGATTACGGCGGTACATTTGTTGGTAAATGCCTAATTGAGTACGTTTCATCTCAATTTCCAGATAGTATAATAAAAGAGAATACTTCATGGAGCGGTGAAAATGCGTTTATCTTTGGAGAAATAGCGAACGAAATTATAAAAGATGATATATTTTGTTTTTATGATTTTGGTGATTTTTATTGTGAAAAATGCTACAAAGAAGAAGAGATTGCATTCCGTGATTTTGTAAATAGCAATGAAAATATAAAAGACAAAGACGGCGCTTTTGATTATTTGATTGAGAATTATTCCGGTTATTATTTTCGTATTGAAACGACTGGGCTAGATTTTAGCGAAAGCGATTTAATCCAAAAACTTGAAACAGCTGGTTTTATTAATTAACTTTTAAAGCGTTCATGGTTTGCTCAAGCGTGGAAAACCATGTATATTATGAAAACGTATGAAGTTAGTTATTTAATCGAAGTAGACAATTGTCGTTTTATCAATATGGAGGTTGTTAAGGCTAGCAATGTAGACGAAGCTTTTTGTAGGGCAAGAAATAAGGGTGAACAGCGGTACAGTTTATATAAATGTGTTATTTCGGAAAACATATCGCACCCTGATAGTATTATTAAGGATATAAGCGATATGGATTTTAAAGCAGAGCTGAACAATGTGTTCGCTGATTTGGACTTATTATAGCCGATCCACACCCGCAAAGGGCACATCTGCAAAAGACGGTGCGATACAGAAAATCGTATTTCATTGCGGGACAATTATTAACAATTAAATAATAAAATATCATGAAGTATTATGCAGATTTTAGCACGTCAACAGGTACGTACAATAATGAAAGTTATAAGTTTAATAACAAAAGAAAAGCTATTAAATCAATTAGGGAAATAGGAATAGCCAATACCTTTATAGGTGGCAGCGTCAATGTATCAGTGATAGATAATAACGGAACCATCATTTACGAAAAGAAAATATTCGTAAAGTGAACGCCACACCCGCAAAGGGCACATCTGCAAAAGACGGTGCTGTTTAGAATGTC
>JAAZIT010000261.1 GCA_012800685.1 Clostridiales bacterium | reverse complement strand
GTAACTGGCTTGGCAATAGGCCTAGGTCTAGGAATTTTGCTTGACAAGCTTATATATCTAATTTTGCTTAAGCTTATTGATTTTAAAGTTGCTTTAGGGTTTTATATTTCAAAGGGAGCTATTATAAGATCACTTATATTGTTCTTTGCAATATTCTTCCTTATATTTTTAAACTCCATAAGACAGATTTACTTTTCCAAACCAATTGAGCTTTTGCATGGTGGAAATACAGGCGAAAGAGAGCCAAAATCCAAGTGGATTGTTGCACTTATAGGTGTATTATGCTTAGGTAGCGGTTATTATATTTCAGTAAGCATAAATAATCCTGTTGACGCAATTATGTTTTTCTTTGTGGCTGTAATACTGGTTGTAATTGGTACATACCTAATTTTCACATCTGGTAGTATTGTTCTTTTAAAGATGTTAAGAAAAAATAAAAAGTACTATTATAAGACAAATCATTTTATCAGCGTTTCAGGAATGATTTATAGAATGAAACAAAACGCTGTGGGACTAGGGAATATTTGTATTTTGGTAACTATGGTTTTAGTTATTGTTTCATCAACACTATCTTTGTGGTTTGGTATTGATGATATGATAGATACAATATGCCACCACGATATAATGTTAAAAACTTATTTATCTGACGGTACTGATATGTACAATATTGTAAAAAACGAAATAGAATTAGGTGGCTATAAAATCAAAGGCTCTGAATCATTCTCTTCTTTGTCAATGGCATTAGAGCTTAATAAAAATCAATTAATTGCAGATGAAAAAGACGTGTTTTTATATTATGATGACGCTGACAAGCTTAGTTCAATGAGATATGTTACAGTTTTTAATTTAGACGATTATAACAATTTGTCAAATTTAAATGAAACTCTTGAGGATAATGAAATCTTAATTCATTGTCAAAATAAAAAAAATGAATATAAGTATAATGACTTAAGCTTATATGAAAATAACTTTAAGGTAAAAGAAAAACTTAATTCTTTTCCTAAGAGTGCGCTAGGCGCTACTATGTCATTTGTTGATAATATTCAGATTGTTGTTAAGGATAAGAATGTGCTAGATAGTCTTTATCAATATCAAAAGAATAAGTATAGTGATAACGCAGGAGAAATAATGGTGTATAACGGTTTTAATATAGATGCAACTGATGATGAAGAGATTACATTAGCCCAAAAAACTAATAAAATTCTTCAAGAAAACAAAGAAAATTCAGATATAATATATTATAATTTTGGTTCTAAGGTAGAGGACGCAGGAGAAGCGCATGCTTTATACGGGGGATTTTTATTCTTGGGTCTGTTTTTAGGAACACTATTTACTATTGCAACAATTTTAATTATTTATTATAAACAAATTTCAGAGGGCTATGATGACAAGGACCGATTTGAAATAATGCAAAAGGTAGGAATGAGTCGACATGAAATAAAGAAGACAATTCATTCACAGATATTAACTGTATTCTTCCTTCCACTTATTACAGCAGGGATTCACGTAGCCTTTGCATTCCCAGTAATCACAAAAGTACTTGAGATATTACGTCTAACGAACACTATGGTGTTTGCTATTTCCACAATTTCAACATTTGTAATTTTCTCAATAATTTATTCAATAATTTATTCACTTACAGCAAAAACCTATTATAAAATAGTTAGCCGATAAGCCAAAACGCTTCAGATAAAAACAAACCACCTTTGAAACTTATGTTTTGAAGGTGGTTTGTTTAGTTTATTAAATGTGTTTTGTATTGGTGTCTGCAATTGCAATAATAAAAAATAAAGTTAAGACACTGGTTTTTTATTTTTGTCTTTGTAGGTTAAAAATATTATATATTGCACTCATAAAAACAAAAATCTTTTACATAACTGTGCGTGCGTTTGTGTGCAGCTTCAAGCTGCTGAACTAGGTTCAAATCTGCATACCACTCCATCAAAAACAAAGCCGAAACACTCGATTTCTCGTGTCTCAACTTTATTGTTGGTATTTATAAAACAATATACTTAGCTTTAACGCAGGCACAAAAATAATAAAACACCCACATAACTGTGAGTGCGATTTGTGTGCAGCTTCAAGCTGCTGGTGCGGATAATGGGATTCGAACCCATACGCTATTTCTAGCACAGGCATCTGAAGCCTGCATGTCTGCCGTTTCATCACATCCGCAAATGTTGCATTTTAACTTGTAAATTATAGCACAGGGAATTCCCAAAGTCAATATATTTTTGTGAAAAACAACTTGATATTGCTTTATTACTTTGCAATGCAATATTAAACCATATTAAATCTATAGGAATATTTTTTCTATCATTATCACAACTTTAATCATGTGGCTATATATATATTTGTTTATTTTAACTTTTGTTTTTAAGGCAAAAGCTTTTAACTCAAAACATCATTGTGTTAATTAACATATTATCTTCTAAAACCTCTTTATAATTTAGTTTGTTTTAACAAATTGGCTTTTAAAAGACAACTCTTATTACAATTTGACTTTGTCAAAATGCATATATATAATTTAGTAAATTAAAGAAATAAAGGAGTAATATATTATGTCAAATCAAAAATACGAGTTTAATAACAATCTTGCGGAAAAGTTAAAGGGCGGAGTAATAATGGACGTAACAACAACAGAGCAAGCGGTTATAGCTGAAAAAGCTGGAGCATGTGCTGTAATGGCGTTAGAGCGTATTCCAGCAGATATTCGTGTGGTTGGTGGAGTTTCAAGAATGAGTGATCCAAAAATGATAAAGGAAATTAAAGAAGCCGTTTCAATTCCAGTTATGGCGAAATGCCGTATTGGTCATTTTGTAGAAGCACAGATTTTAGAGGCGATAAAAATTGACTATATAGATGAGAGTGAAGTTCTATCTCCAGCAGATGATAAATACCATATTGACAAAAATAAGTTTTCTGTACCATTTGTGTGTGGTGCAAAAGATTTAGGCGAGGCTTTAAGACGTATTAGTGAAGGTGCATCAATGATTCGTACAAAAGGTGAGTCTGGAACTGGAGACATAGTTCAGGCTGT
>JAAZIT010000260.1 GCA_012800685.1 Clostridiales bacterium | reverse complement strand
TTATTCAAATCCCAAAAATATTAGCTGATGCTTCAATTTCAGCAAGCAAGGTTTTTGAGATTTTAGATGAGGAAACAGATGTAAGAGATTGTGAAAATCCTTTAGACCTTGATATTAAGGGTGAAATAGAGTTTAAAAATGTGTTCTTTGGGTATAGGGTTTACAACCCAGTTTTAAAGGATATATCATGTAAAATCAATCAAGGTGAAATGATTGGAATTGTTGGACATTCTGGAGTAGGAAAATCAACAATGATTAACTTAATTTTAAGGCTATATGATTGTACTCAAGGGGAAATTCTTGTTGATGGAGTGAACATAAAGAACATTTCACAAAAGAGTCTAAGAAGTCAAATAGGAGTTGTTTTACAAGAAAGCTATTTATTTGACGGAACTGTTTATGATAATATTTCTTACGCTATGCCAAGTGCAACCTTTGAAGAAATAATTAAGGCTGCTAAAATAGCTAATGCACATGATTTTATTGTAAAGCTTCCAGATGGATATAATACTCGTGTTGGAAATAAAGGATACCAGCTTTCTGGTGGAGAGCGTCAAAGAATAGCAATTGCTAGAGCAATTATTCACAATCCTAAGATTATAATACTTGATGAGGCAACAGCATCTCTTGACAGCCAAACTGAAAAACAAATTCAAGAGGCTTTAGAAAGACTTACAAAAGGAAGAACAACAATAGCTATTGCCCACAGACTTTCAACTCTAAGCAGTGCTGACAGGCTGATGGTTTTGGATAAAGGAAAGCTAGTTGAGTATGATAGTCATAATAACCTCATGAAGCATGGGGGAGTGTACTACAAGCTTGTTATGGCACAGCGTCAAACAACAAAGATGAAAAAAGCCAACTTAGGTTTAAGTGAAAAAAATATTACAACAGATGTTTAATAAGATTAGAATATTAAAATAATTAAAGCCACTATATTTCATAAGTATATATGAAATATAGTGGCTTTTTCTATGTCCTTGTAAAAGCAAAATTTATTAAATTGGTGTTTTTTAGTGGGACTAGATACAACTAAAATTGTTTAATTATGCCCACTTTAGTGTTATCTTAAGACTAGAACTATTAACTACCACTAAAGTATTACTAATAAAATTTATAATAAAAGGCGTACGTGTAAGTTTTATGGAATATTTACAGCTTGCCCATTATAAGTTATTTTTCTAAGTCAAATTTATAATAAATAAACCTTAATAAACAAAAACCCCCACAGTAAAATTCCTAGAATGGTAGCAATATAAAATATTACATGCTTAGTTTTATGTCGAAAAACCGACATTCCCAAAAGACTTCCAATACAACCACCTAAAACAGCTAGTCCAAGAAGTGTTTTTTCTGGAATTCGCCATTTTTTCTTTGTGGCTTTGTGCTTATCAATTCCAAAAGCCACAAAAGTTATTATGGTGAGTATTATTATGTAAATAGGTAAAACCTTTTGCATTATTTCAATCATAACTATATCCTTTCTGCAATAATCAGGATTTTGAAAAATAAAAGGGGTGGAAAACCCACCCCTTAATTATTATTTAAAGTATCTTACTCCGCTTTCGAATATTAACTGGTCTTTAACTCCAGGAACGTTCTTGCAAATATCGGTACCCTTTCTTTCAGAGTGACCCATTTTTCCTAAAACTCGTCCATCTGGAGAAGTTATACCCTCAATTGCATCAATTGAAGTGTTAGGATTGCATTGAATGTTAAGAGTTGGATTTCCAGCAAAGTCAACGTATTGAGAAGCAATCTGTCCATTTTCAGCTAATCTTGCAATTTCTTCAGCAGAAGCAACAAAACGTCCCTCACCATGTGAAATTGCTATGTTATGAATATCCCCAACCTGACAGTTGTAAAGCCAAGGAGATTTGTTAGATGAAATTCTAGTGTTAACCATCTTTGACTGATGACGGTGGATTGCGTTAAATGTAAGTGTTGGAGAATCCTCTCTCATGTCAACAATCTCACCATAAGGAACAAGTCCTAGCTTAATAAGTGCTTGGAATCCGTTACAGATACCTAGCATTAAACCGTCACGGTTTTTAAGAAGATCATGTATAGCATCAGTTAGACGTGGATTTTTAAAGAATGAAACGATAAACTTACCACTTCCATCTGGCTCGTCACCACCACTAAATCCACCTGGTAGCATAACAATTTGTGATGACTTGATCTTTGACTCCATAGTGCTTATAGATTGGTCAATAGCTTCTGCAGTCATATTTTGAATAACAAAAATATCAGCCTCAGCACCAGCTTTTTCAAAAG
>JAAZIT010000259.1 GCA_012800685.1 Clostridiales bacterium | reverse complement strand
TTATTAGATACTTTAAGGTCAGAAAAGATTTTTATACCCTCAGCCTGTGGTGGAAAAGGTACTTGTGGTTACTGTAAAGTTTTAGTTCATGAGGGGGGAGGACCTGTTCTTGCTACAGAAAAACCTCTCCTTACAGCAGAAGAATTAAATTCAGATACAAGATTATCTTGCCAGTGTAAGGTTAAACAAAACATTAAAATAGAAATAGCTGAAGATTTATTTAATGTTAAAGAATATGCTGTTAAAATTGCAAAAATGGAGCAGCTTACTTCAACAATTAAAAAACTTCGTTTTGATTTGGGTGATGATGAAATAAGCTTTAAGCCGGGACAGTATGTACAGCTTAAGGCTCCAGCTTATGAAGGAAATGACGAAGAAGTGTATAGGGCATATTCTGTTGCATCATCTGTAAATGACAAGCATGCTATTGAATTACTGATAGGTTTTACAGGGGGTATTGCTACAACTTATGTTCACCAGCATCTTAGAGAAGGGGATACAGCACACATTAATGGACCTTATGGAGATTTTTATTATCATGAGGACGATGGAGGTCCTATTGTACTAGCAGGTGCCGGCACGGGAATGGCCCCTATTATGTCAATTCTACAGTTTATGGTTGACAACAATATAATGAGGGAAACTTTGTTTTTCTTTGGAGCTAAAACAATGGATGATTTATTTTTAGTTGATGAAATTAAAGGGTTTGAAGAAAAACTCAACCTAAAGTTTATACCTGCATTATCAAGGGAAGAATCTCCTGAATGGAAGGGAGAAAAGGGTCGTGTACCAAATGCAATTGATAAGTATGTTGAAAATGGTGGGAATTATAGCGCATACCTGTGCGGCAGTCCTGCAATGATTGATTCAATAGTTGAAGCATTAGTTAAAAAAGATATACCTGTTGAAAAAATATATTTTGATAAATTCTAGCCCTAACCATTCACAAAGAAACGAGATTCTTCGTGCAGACGAAGAATCTCGTTTCTTTCTATATTAAAGCTTTTGCTAATTTCTTTACTAGGTCATCCCCAAATCTGTAATGTCTCGCCATATAGTCCATTGTTTTATCTTCTAATCCTGCAGCCGATTGAACTATGTTAATAGATTCTTCTACAGTGAGTTCAGTTTGTTTTCCCAGATAATCTGTTATAAATAGCATTGGATCGCTTGTATTCATAAAAACACTTCTATCACAGTGTGCTCTTTCCCAGAATTTTTCGTAGCTTCCAAGTTTCATTTCAAAATGCAGATGAGGACCAGTTGAGTCACCAGTACTGCCTGTATAACCGATTATATCACCTGATTTTACATTACTACCTTCCTCAACAATATAACGTGACAGATGAGCATACAAGGTACCGTATTTTCCGTGGTCTATGGCTATATAATATCCGTAGCTATTATCATATCTTGCTGCTTTTATTGTACCATCTGCAACGGCATAGATGGGGGTATTCAACTGTGCACTTAAATCTAATCCATTGTGCCACCAATAATATCTATCGTTTATAGTAATACTTCGATTACCATAAGGACTGTTTATTTTAA
>JAAZIT010000258.1 GCA_012800685.1 Clostridiales bacterium | reverse complement strand
TAAATTCTTTAGTCGCCCTAGTATCCCAAAATTTAAAAAATGCTTCATAAGTTCCAGACGTATTTGAAAATCTAGTAACACTTTCTATCAACGATGCTAATAAAAAATAATATTCTTCTTCCGAAATAATTTCATCTCTATAAATTTCCTCAATTTTCATTCTGATTCCATCTATTTTTATACCATTTTCTTCTGAGAAAAACATTCTATCTCCGATTGGAGTATAATTATTATATACAAAATAATTACTATCAGCTTCAAATTCAAGTGCATTGAGCCATTCAAAAATATCATATTCATATTTCTTTTTACAATTAGAAAATGACATAATGTTACTGTTGTTTAATTTTGCTCTACTTATCACGTAAGAAAAATAAAGGAAATCATTAGCTTGAATTTTATACCTTCCTTTAAAATAATCTGCTACACAGCTAGTGCCTGCAAATAAATCAGCAAACACTTCCCCTTCTATATTATATTTTTCTATAATCTCATCTATAGTATCTAGCAATTTAATCTTGCTACCTAAATACCTCATCTAATCACCTTTCTTATGCTATTCTTCATCTGGCTGATATTCTAATAAATCACTTATTTCACAGTCAAGAGCCTCGCAAATTCTGCTAAGCATATCTAATTCGACCCTTTTAACTTTTTCATGATACAAATCTCCAATTGTATTTGGCCTTGCACCAATCATTTCAGCTAGAGCTTTTCTTGTCATTTTGCTTTTTCCCAACAACTCAGACAACTTTATCTTAATCATTTTTATCACCTCAAAGGATTATATAACTCTATTCGTTATAAATTAACACTTTCATTATATCAAAGTACCCTTCTTCAATCAATAAGATAAATTTGACTTCTTTAAAATCGATGATAATTTATGATTTAAAGTGTATAAATTCATCTACCCTATACACACAACCCACTAATTCATCCAGCCCACATACTCAACCCCAAAATATCCAAATTTCTCGACTTGTTCCCTAAACCAATAAAAATAAGGGCTTTCAGGGTTAGTTAACCATGTAAGACAGCCCTGCATTTTTACTAACGCTTGAAAACCCCTATATATCAATGCTTTAACTACCTCTTAATTTTTAACCCTAGACATCAATACCACGCACTCCACGTGCGTAGTCCTCGGAAACAAATCTACCGCAACCCCCTTATCAATTTTATAACCATTATCACATAAAATTTTACAATCCCTTGCTGCTGTAGCGTGATTACACGAAATCATTACAATCCTTTTTGGAGCCATTCTTAGAATACTTTCAATACTTAACTCATCACAACCCTTTCGTGCTGGGTCGGCAATTATAACATCAGGAGTCTCACCACGTTTTATTAATATTGACGCTATCTCACCTGCATCACCGCAAATAAATTCTGCATTATCTGCGTTATTAAGCTTTGCATTTTCTTTAGCGTTTTCAATTGCTTGTGGAATAATCTCAACACCAATAAGTTTATTTGAGCTACTTACAATAGATAACCCAATAGTTCCAATTCCACAGTACAAATCTAAAAGGGACTCCCCTTCTTTTAGGTTCGCATATTCTTTAGCTATATTGTAAAGCTTTTCAGCTTGTAGGGTGTTAACCTGATAAAATGAAAGAGGGGAAATCTTAAATTTCTTTCCGCACATTTCGTCTTGAATGTAATCATCACCAAATACAGTGGTGCATTTATCTCCAAGTATAACATTTGTTTTTTTATTGTTTAGATTAATAATAACACTTTTTATATCAGAAAACTTATTAGAAATATATTTACCAAAGCTTTTAAAATTGGCACCTGTTATATCTGTAACTACTAAACAGACCATTATTTTATTGGAATATTCACCTTTTCTTAGATAAATATGTCTTAGAAGCCCTTTGTTTGTTAGTTCATTATAAGCTTTAATGCTATTCTTTTGACACCAGTTTATTATTTCCGAGGTAATGTTCTTAAAGACTTTAGGTTGAAGACTGCAATCAAGATAATTAACAACGTTATGAGAGCGTTTAGAATAAAATCCACAAAAAAGCTTGCCGTCCTTTTCAGAAACAGGGTATTGGGCTTTATTTCTATAATTTTCGGTCTTTTCACAACCAAGTATCCTATCCCACTCCACCTCTAGTTTACCAATACGTTTAAATGATGAACTAACAAAATCCTGCTTGACCTTAAGCTCTTCAGCGTATGTCATATGACAAAAAGAACAGCCACCACATTTCTTAAATACATCGCAATTAGCGTCACATCTATTTGGTGAAGACTGAATTAGTTTAGCCACAATTCCAAAAGCATAGCTGCTCTTAATTTTTACTAATTTGCAATCTATAATATCATCAATTAGAGTAAACGGCACAAAAACAGCCATCCCCTCATGCCTGCCTACACCATTTCCGTCATTGCTCATACCGGTTATTTCAAGTCTAACTATATCATTTTTATTCAAAGCCATAAAACCTTTCTATTTCACTTTTTCTTTCAAGCATTATATCAAAGCGTCTAATATATTCAAGTGGTAACTTATAATTATACACACGCTCAATTTTGCTGTTTTTTAAATCAACTAGCTTTGTAGAACCACCTGCACCAACTGCCAAAATAGTTTGTTTTTCTTCCATAATAAAAATATTATAAAGACTTTCGTGTCCTCTTTTAGCCCAGCCAATATTTTCAAGATTATCAAGCATGTTCTTTTGCTTATAGAGATAATATGGAAGATATCCCTTTTCAAGCAATGTTTTAGTAGCATATTCAACCATTTCACACACTGGATTTTTAAGCACATCTCGATTATTCTCAATGTTTAAATTAGAAGTTCGCTTAATTGACAATGTATGAACTGTTATATTTTCAGGACTTAAATCAATTATACTATTAATTGTGTTTTTAAAGCTTTCTATTGTATCAGTAGGAAGTCCTGCTATTAAATCTGTATTAATAGAATCAAATCCCATTTCCCTCGCCATATGAAACTTGTCGTAAAAATCCTTAGAAGTATGTCTTCTTCCAATTGCCTTTAGAACATCATTATTAAGTGTTTGAGGATTAATCGAAATACGTGTTGCACCATTATTTTTTATAACTTCAAGTTTTTCTTTTGTAATGGTATCAGCCCTACCAGCCTCAACTGTATATTCTCTTAAATTTGACACATCAAAGCTATCTTCAATTGATTTCATAATTAAATTTATGTATCTGGCATCAATTGAAGTAGGCGTTCCACCACCGAAATAAATTGTATCAAGCTTTAGTTCAATCTTTTCAACAAGCTTGCCTAGCTCTTGAATCTCTAAACAAAGATTTTTAACGTATTGCGGAATTAGTTTTAAAGACTTTTCTACCTCTTGAGAAACAAATGAGCAGTATGAACATCTGCTAGGACAAAAAGGAATTGAAACATATAAGCTAAAGGTTTTGTCATCTAGTGTATCAAGTATATTTTTTTGGGCTATAGCCGTTTTAAATGCTATATCACATTTTTCTTGAGAGCAGAGATATTTATCTTTTAATTCAGTAAAAATTTCTTTCTTAGTTCTTCCCTCTAAAAGCATTTTATTAACTCGCTTAACTGGTCTTACACCAGTTAATATGCCCCAACCCACTGATTTCCCTGTTAAATCACTAAGAATATTAAATAGAAGTCTCCCAAACTCAACCTCGCAATCTCCTTGATAGCTTGGACTGTCCACTTTTAAAGTTTTATTATTACAAACTGTTTTCCCATTTATTGAACATTCAACAGTTAAAGTTGCAGTTGCATTTTCAACTACCCTGTTAAATAAGCAATAGTCTCCTATAACTGTTTCAGGCTTTTTACCATAAACTAATTTAAAAAGCTCTGCTGGAAAAAACAACTTTACAACTGCTTCAAGTTCATATTTAAAATCATTATCTAAAAATATCAATGTCATTATATTCTCCAAAATTCTTATTTAAAGTATGGATTATTTATCTTTTCAAAGTCTAGTGTGGTTTTATCCATGTGACCTGGATAAATAGTATAATTTTTGTCTAGCTTTGAAAGCTTTTTAAGAGATCTAACTAAAGTCGGATAATCCCCACCAGGCATATCTGTTCTTCCAATTGAAAGCCTAAAAAGCGTATCACCTGAAAATATAATATCATTACTATCTAAAACATAACAAACACTCCCACATGTATGACCTGGAGTATGAATAACTTTAAAAGAAACCTCATCTAACTTAATTATATCGTCATCCTTAACGGTTTCAATAACCTTTGGTGGAGTTAATTTTGGAAGATTAAAAATACTAGCTAAATCACTATCGCCGTCGCTAAGCTTATCTTTATCATTTTGATGAATATAAACCTTGCAATTTGTTTTCTCCTGAATGGCTCCAGAAGCACCAATATGATCGTAGTGACCATGAGTTAGCAAAATCTTTGTTATCCGACATTTCTTCTCGGAAGCAAAATTCATAATATATTCAGCATCAGCTGGGGCGTCTATTAGAGCTCCGTTTCCATCATTCGAAATAACTAAATAGCTATTAGTACCAAAAACACTTAACTCTTTTAACTTGAAAACTTTCATTAGCTTCTCCTTGTTTAAAAATGCCGGAATTATAAAAATCTCGGCATTTCTTATTATTTTCCAGTTCTATCAACGGAAATAACAGAATTGATTTTTTTAAGTCTATTCATAACTCCGTTTAGTTGATCAACACCTGCAATACTTAGTGTAACCATTACATTTGCATTACCATTCTTGAGCTCTCTTGCTGTTGCTTCATGCATTGGTATTCTAATATCTGCCAGTATAGCTGAAATATCAGCTAAAAGTCCAATTCTATTGTTAGCAACAATATCAATTGTAACCTTAAAATTATTTTGAGGTGTTTCATCTGCCCAACGCACGCTTATCCACCTTGCCGCATCATCAGTTTGTCTTATAGATGACAAGTAATTTATACAATCTGTTTTATGAACAGAAACCCCATGACCTCTAGTGACAAATCCAATAATGCTATCCCCTGGAAGTGGGTTGCAGCACTGTGAAAACTTAACCTGACAATTTCCAACATCATCAACTATAACACCCGATTCGGTCTTAACAGGTTTTGGTGGAGTATATTGAGGTTCTTCTTTATCCTTAACATATTTCTTATTATAATCATCTCTAAGTCTAGGAACAATTTTTGTAAGCTGTACACCGCCATATCCAATTGCAGCGTAAAAATCGTCAAGAGTTTCACAATTGTGCCTCTTAATATCAGCAGCTAAAAATTCAGGAAGCTCGTCCTCAGAAAGCCTAATATAATTTCTCTTAAACTCACGTTCAAGCTCGTTTTTACCCTCGTAGATATTCTCTTCACGTCGTTCTTTTTTAAACCAAGAACGTATTTTAGATTTTGCCTCATTAGTCTTACATATATTTAGCCACGACCTGCTAGGACCATGTCCTAATACGTTGGTGGTTAATATTTCAATAATCTCACCAGTTTTTATCTGGTAATCATAGGATACCATTTTTTTGTCAACCTTTGCCCCACACATTTTATGCCCAACCTGAGTATGAATAGCATAAGCAAAGTCGATAACCGTTGCACCCTTTGGCAAAGAAATAATATCACCCTTTGGTGTAAATGCAAATACTTCATCAGGAGCTAGATCACTTTTTATAGTACGAACAATTTCCTCGGCGTCATTAGACTCCTGCTGTGCTTCAATAATACGTCTAATCCACGCAAGTCTGTTGTCTTCTTTTCCTCTCCCTTTAATACCCTCTTTATACTTCCAGTGAGCTGCGATACCGTATTCAGCTGTTTGATGCATTTCCCATGTCCTAATTTGAACTTCAAAGGGAAGACCCTCTCTGCCGATAACTGTTGTATGAAGTGATTGGTACATATTAGGCTTAGGAGTTGAAATGTAGTCCTTAAATCTATTCGGAATCGGCTTAAACATATCATGTATAATTCCCAAAACATTGTAGCATTCATTAACAGTATCCACAATAACTCTTACAGCATACCTATCATAGATCTGTTCAATTTCTTTTCCATCACGATATACTTTTTTATATATTCCATAATTGCTTTTAACACGGCCTTCAATTAGAGGCATTTTTTCAAAATCCTCAGCAAGCCTTTTACCTATTTTATCTTTTATACTATCAACAAATTTTTCTCTAGTGTCGGTTCTTAAATGCATTTGCTGGTCAATTTCCTCATATGCATATGGATCAAGATATTTAAAAGATAAATCTTCTAGTTCTTCCTTAATTGAACTAATTCCAAGTCTATGGGCTATAGGAGCATAAATATTCATTGTTTCAAGCGAAATAGTTCTACGTTTATTATCACTACAGTATTGTAATGTTCTCATGTTATGAAGTCTATCACATAATTTGATAATAATAACTCTTATATCCTCAGACATTGCTAAAATCATTTTTCGAATATTTTCCGCTTTTTGTTCTTCCTTTGAAATAGCAGGAATTCTTTTTAATTTTGTTACGCCATTAACAAGCATCGCAACATCTGAACCAAAATCTTTTCTTACCTCGTCAAGAGTGCAATCGGTATCCTCAACAACATCATGTAAAATTGCAGAACAAATCGTGTCAGTATCCATACCCAATTCAAGTAGAATGTATGCAACTGCCAGCGGATGGGATATATAATCTTCGCCTGATTCTCGTTTTTGCCCATTATGATAAAACTCCGCTTTTTCATAGGCAGAAACAATTTTAGACAGGTCGTATTGTTTATCTCCGTCAATAATTTTTTGAATTAACGCATCAATTGTGTATTCAGATGCCATTTCCATAAATTCTACTCCTTAGAAACTAATTTTTTAAGCTCACGAAAAAGCTTTGAATCCGAAAGGTCTTTTCTTTGGGTTACTTCACAAACAGTTACTTCAAATGTGTTGTAGTCATAGGCTAACAAACCTATTTCACAAAAAACATCTATACATAGACGCATTTTACAGTAATTATATTTATTTGCTAGGCGTATATATATAGTATCTAGGTTGATTTTTTTTGCGGTACTAACGTATTTGTATATTTCAACAAGCTCTTTTCTATCTGGTACAATCTTTAGTAAGAACGGCATAGGAAGCTTTTCACCTAGCATATATTTTTCATAGCACTGTTTTGCTGCGAAATATGGTTCTTGCTTAATTCCGTGCAATCTATAGTCGAGAATATTGACGGTAATTGATTTTCTATTATTATACTCATTTATGTACACTCTAACCTGTAGGTCGATTTGCTCGGAATTTTTAATTTCAAAATCTTCTGGGGAAACATTAAACAGTACGGCTTGGAATTTTGCATCGTCGTAGTTTAGGTCTAGCTTGATATGTTTTCCGTTGGACAGCGAGTGTACAGCAATGAGCTTCGCTCCTAAAATGGTAAAAATTGGAATTGGATTGCCTTCGCCGAAAGGTTCTAAGAGATTAAGGCTTTCAATTTGGCTAATTGTTAGGTCTTCGCCTCTTAGGATTTTATCGGATTTTATTGTAACAACTGGCATATTAGGAACATTATTTATTGCGTATTCCTGAACTAGTCTATCAAACTCTTTAATGTTTTTTTCATATAAAGACATTCCTACTGCACATTCATGTCCACCGTATTGCTCTAAAATATTAGTACAATATGTTACACACTTATATAGGTTGAAACCTTTAATGCTTCGTCCAGAACCTTTTGCGCAGCCGTCATCATCAATTGATAAGATAATATTTGGTTTTCCGTATTTCTCTAGCACCTTTGAGGATACAATTCCTATAACCCCGTGATGCCAGCCTTTTCCGTAAAGCACTAGTACTCGTTCGTTAAGAACCATTGGGTTATTTGCAATAAATTTATTTATTTCATCAAGTATTTCTGTCTCAATATTCTTACGCTTATTATTAAGTTCAGCAAGCTTCTCAACCTCGTTAGCAGCTTCTTCATCTTCTCCTAGCAATGCTTTAACAGCAATCAGAGGAGAATCTAGTCTTCCTGAGGCATTAATTCTCGGGGATATTCTAAAGCCAATATCTGAAGATGATATATTATTTATATCCACAGAGCCACTTTCTAACAGGCTATGTATTCCATAATTCTCTGTATTAGACATATTTTCAAGCCCAACACTTACAATTGTCCTATTTTCTGAAACAAGGGGAACAACGTCAGCAATAGTTCCAATTGCAACTAAATCGGCATATTGTTCTAAAACCGTTTCATAATTCCCGTCATCTAAAGCAGCGCACAGCTTAAGTGCAACACCAACGCCCGCTGTATCTTTAAATTTCGATGGACAATCAGTCCTATGAGGGTTAACAACCGCTTCAGCTCTAGGCAATATATCCTTTGGCTGATGGTGGTCGGTTATAACAAGCTTCATATTCTTTTCGTAAATATATTCCGCTTCTTCAATAGCTGAAATACCATTATCCACCGTTAAAACAACTTTTACTCCCTTTTCAGCAAGTTTATCAACAGCTTTTTTATTCAAACCATATCCCTCATCACGATTAGGAATATAGTACATTATGTTAGCACCAGCACATTCAAGATAGTTATATAGCACAACGGTCGAAGTGATACCGTCGCAATCGTAATCGCCATAAATACATATAAGCTGAAATTCATCTATTGCATTCGATATACATTCTACTGCCTTATCCATATCAACAAGACTAAATGGGTCTTCAATTTCAGTAGTATTAAAAAATTCCGAAAGCTGTTCAATTTCATTGTATCCTCTTGAACTCATGATTTCAGCACAAAGCTTAGACAAATCGGTTTTTTTCAAAATATTAGCAACTGCATTATTATCAGGTTTGTTAATTATCCAACGTTTCATAAACACTTTCCTTATTTTATATCATTATAATTATGTTAATACAAATTATCATATTATTATACCACCTTTACGCTTAACTTTCAAGGTTTTTGTTTTATAGAGCTTTAATTCACACTCTGTTTAGCAATTAAACTTAAAACAATGTAAAATTTTAATTAAAACACACAAAATCGTAGAAAAATTCAAAATAATAGTTGAATTTTTTCGGAAACTATGTTAAAATAATTTAAAGATGTATGTTATTCACTTTGAATTATATATATCAAGATTTACTTAACAATTATTTAGAAAGGGGATATATAATGACTATTGTATGGGCATTGCTTTTTGCTTTATTTGTTATCGTCGAGCTTACAACTATTCAGCTTGTTTCAATTTGGCTCGCAATATCAGCTCTTGTTTCAATGTTTATGAGTATATTCAACGCACCTTTTTGGTCGCAGTTATTGGTATTTGCTGTTCTTTCGGCAATCCTTTTATTAGCAACAAGGCCAATTGTACGCAAAATGATTAAGGATGTTGAACCAACTAACTCTGATTTAGATATCGGAAGTAATGCAACAGTTATCGAGGGTATAGATAACATAAAAGGTAAAGGCCGTGCAAAGCTAAATGGTATTGACTGGACTGCTAGAAGTGTTAATGATATACCAATTCCAGAGGGAACTATTGTAATCGTTAAGGAAATTGATGGTTCAAAGCTTCTCGTTGAGTCAAAAACTACATAAACCACTTAAATTAGTTATTATAATGGAGGACATATTATGGGACCAGGGTTTTATATCGCAATAGGAATACTAATATTTATAATTTTGGTTATAATCAGCTGTATTAAAATTGTTCCGCAGGCATACGTATTCGTTGTTGAACGTTTGGGTGCATTCCACTCAGCTTGGGGGACAGGATTTCATTTCAAAGTTCCTTTTGTTGACGTCATTGCTAAAAGGGTGTCAATCAAGGAGCAGGTTGTTGACTTCAAGCCACAGCCAGTTATCACAAAGGATAACGTAACAATGCAAATTGACACAGTTGTTTTCTTCCAAATTACAAATGCTAAGCAGTTTGCTTATGGTGTTGAAAGACCACTTTCAGCAATTGAAAATCTTACAGCTACTACTCTTCGTAATATTATCGGTGACTTAGAGCTTGAAGCCACTCTTACATCAAGAGACTTTATTAACACAAAAATCACCGCTATTCTTGACGAGGCCACTGACAGATGGGGAATAAAGGTTCAGCGTGTTGAGCTTAAAAACATTCTTCCACCTCCAGAAATTCAAGATTCAATGGAAAAACAGATGAAGGCTGACCGTGAGAGACGTGAAAAGGTTATTCAAGCCGAGGCTGAAAAGAAATCTCAGGTACTTGTTGCAGAGGGTGAAAAGCAGTCTAAAATTCTTCGTGCAGAGGCTGACAAACAATCCGAAATTCTTCGTGCAGAGGCTGAGAGAGAAGCTATGATCCTTCGTGCTGACGCTGTTAGAGAACAAAAAATCCGTGAGGCTGAGGGTGAATCAGAAGCTATTAATATGGTACAGACTGCTGTAGCGGAAAGTATTGTTAAGCTTAATGCTGCTAGTCCTAACCAAAGTGTTATTGCTCTTAAGAGCCTTGAGACAATGGAAAAGGTTGCAGACGGGAAATCAACAAAAATTATTATTCCAAGCGAAATTCAGGGGCTTGCAGGACTTGCAAGCAGTTTAAAGGGTATCGTAGACGAAAAATAATTACATATTTAAATACAATTAAGTACATCGCTAGGTTTAGCGGTGTACTTTTTTTATGAGATTTATGGGTTTGGGTGTGGGTTTTTGAAATTTAGAGTGTTTTAGAGTTTTGGGTGAGTATGGGTTTGGGAATTAGAATTTTAAGCGTTTGGGGGTTTGGGTGGGTTTTGAATTTAAGATATTTGGGGTTTGAGATTTGTGTGATTTTAGTGGTAGGGGTAGGTTTGGGAATTAGAATTTTAGAGTTTGGGGTTTTGGGTGGGTTTTGAGTTTAAGATATTTAGAATTTGAGATTTGTGTGATTTTGGGATTTTGGTGGTAGGTGTGGGTTTGGAATTAGAATTTTAGAGTTTGAGGTTTTGGGTGAGTTTTGAATTAGAATTTTAGAGTTTGGGATTTGTGTGAGTTTTGAATTTTGGGGCGGGTGTAGGTTTGGGATTTAAAGTAGTTTAGGTTTTGTTGTGAGTGTGAGTTTGGCGGTTAGAATATTTTAGGGTTTGGGGTTGTTGGGTGATTTTCAAGATTTAGAGTATTTTAGGTTTTGGGTTTTGGAGTAAGTGTGGGTTTGGTAGTTAGAACATTTCAGGGTTTGGGTTGTATAGTTTTGAAGTGTTGTATGTCTTTTTTAGAATAATACTTTTTCTTCATTTTAGTATGATTAGTAATTTAAACAAAAAACATGGGACAGCCTAGGCTATCCCATGTGATTTTTTTATTATTTATATTTCGTTTCTGTTTTGAAGAGCTTTATACAAAGTTATTTCGTCAGCGTATTCCAGGATACCACCGATTGGCAATCCAAAGGCAAGACGTGTAACTTTAACTCCTAATGGTTTTAAAAGTCT